>CAYZVB010000038.1:0-6088 GCA_964481315.1 uncultured Granulosicoccaceae bacterium | reverse complement strand
TGGTTACGCGGCTACGCACCTCCGGGCGCTGCAAGTTATGACTTCTATCAGTCGTTACCGGCACTAAGTCAGGGTAATGTTGCACAGCAGATTTTCTGGTATACCGCGTTTACTGCTTCCATGGTAGCGCCTAAGTCGGAAGGTAATAACACGGTCGATGATGAGGGCAACCCGCTTTGGCGTATGGCACCTTCTCCGCACGGACCTTACTGGGAGGAAGGGCAGAAAGTCGGCTATCAGGACGTTGGTTCGTGGACCATTCTGAAATCAACGCCAACTGATCGTGCCAAGGCAGCATGGCTGTATGCACAGTTTGCCGTGTCTAAAACTGTCGACGTGAAAAAGAGCCACGTTGGTTTAACATTCATTCGCGATTCCTCGGTCAATCACGAGTCTTTCTCTGAGAGAGCTTCCAAGCTCGGCGGACTGGTTGAGTTCTATCGCTCACCTGATCGCGTACGTTGGTCACCAACCGGTATCAACGTGCCGGATTATCCGAAGCTTGCACAGATCTGGTGGCAACAAATTGGTGATGTGAACTCTGGTGCATTCACACCGCAACAGGCGATGGATCGATTGGCTGAAGAAATGGATCTGGTCATGTCCCGTATGCAGGCAGCCGATGAAAGTGCCAATGTCTACGGTGGCTGTGGTCCTCGTCTCAATGAGCCGAAAGATGCATCAGAATGGCTTGGTAAGGGCGGTGCGAAAGCGAAGCTCGACAACGAAAAGCCGCAAGGTGAGACCGTTGCCTATGATGAGTTAATCAAGCGATGGGCGCAGTAGGCGGCTGTGTGAGAGGCTCGGACCTTGCTTGGTTCGAGTCACTGACGCGCCGCTCGGCAGTGGTCGGGTCGCCGGTTTTGGTGGCCCGATTATCGACAATTACCGTACTTAACCTGGATGATTCATAAGGCGACGAGGCAATGTGGACGAAATTCTATGTATACAGTTTCAAACCACTTTTTAGACCTCTCTTTCAAAAACAGTGCGGCTGTTAAGCCAGATTTCCTCTGAGCGCCGAATCCTCATGAATAACCCAGGTTAAAGCTGCCTGAAAACTACGGACAATAATGACGACATGACTGAATTATCTTCCGCTGCTGAGTATGATTACGACATCATTGTAGTGGGTGGCGGCATTAACGGTGCAGGCATAGCAAGGGATGCGGCCGGGCGCGGGCTTTCAGTACTGCTGGCCGAGAAAGACGACCTCGCCGAACATACCTCTTCTGCAAGTACCAAGCTCATTCACGGCGGACTGCGCTACCTTGAACACTACGACTTCGTGCTGGTGCGCCATGCCCTGCAGGAGCGCGAAGTGTTGCTCAGAGCAGCGCCGCATATTATCTGGCCGCTGCGATTCATATTGCCGCACCATCGTTCACTGCGGCCGCGCTGGCTGATTCGACTGGGTCTGTTTTTATACGACCATATCGGTGGTCGTAAAATGCTGCCAAAATCTCACTCGGTGGATCTGAAGGTGCATGCCTCTGGTCAGCCTTTAAAAGAAGAATTTACACACGGTTTTGAATACTCCGACTGCTGGGTGCAGGATGCACGTTTGGTGGTGTTAAATGCAATGGATGCAGCGCAGCGCGGGTGTGATGTAAGGGTGCGAACCGAAGTGACTGATCTGGTTCGCAACGACGGTTACTGGACGGTGCACTTGCACGATAAAAATTCCGGTCAGCAGTCGTCTGTGACAGCACGGGTGGTGGTTAATGCGTCGGGGCCGTGGGTGGAGAAAACCCTGGATCTCGACAAAGAGCACGATGCACGTTATGCCACACGGCTGGTGAAGGGCAGCCACATTGTCGTGCCAAAGATATTTGATCATCCGTACACGTATATTTTTCAAAATGCCGATAACCGGATAATCTTTGCTGTCCCCTACGAGCAGGACTACACGCTGCTGGGCACTACCGATATGGAAGTGGGAGATGAGCCCGGTACCGTACAAATCGATGCATCCGAAATCGAATACATTTGTTCTGCCGCCAGTGAATACTTTGCAACACCGGTTAACGTCGATCAGGTGGTGTGGAGTTATTCCGGGGTCAGGCCGTTGTATGACGATGCATCGTCCAATGCCTCTAAAGTGACGCGTGATTACAAGCTTGACTACGATGATCGAAAAGCCGCCCCGGTGCTGTCGGTGTACGGCGGCAAGATCACCACGTATCGAAAGCTTGCCGACGATGCAATGAACATGTTGTCTGAGCACTTGTCTGTCGATAAGAAAGACTGGACTAAAAGCGCGCCGTTGCCCGGTGGTGATATGCCGAATGCCGATTTCAGTGCTTATCTGGCCGAGATGCGCAGCAAGTATCCGTGGCTTGATGAGACATTGTTATACGACTATGTGCGCAACTACGGCACAAGAATCAACACCATGCTGCAGACGTGTTCTGCTGCAGAGCACCTTGGTGTGTGTTATGGACCGCAGTTGTATCAGGCAGAGGTGGATTACCTGGTACAGCATGAATGGGCGCAATCAGCAGAAGACATCTTGTGGCGGCGCTCTAAAAAAGGCTTGCGGCTAAATGACACTGAAGTCGCCGCGCTACAGAGTTATCTGGCCAAAGTGGTTAACTCCGGTTCAAACGCTGCCTGACCGTATCGCAGGTGCGCTTGAAACGATGCCGCACTGGGTTATGATTTAACCTGACTTAAGAAATTAACTCCCGACTACGATGCTGAATTCAGTTGGCAGGCGAATACCTGCTTTATGTCGTGCGCTCACAACGATGTATGAACCACTTGCCAGTAACCTGCTGCTGTTGATGGCGCTGGTGCTGCTGAGCGCGCCGCGCGGTCTGTACGCCGGTGGCCTGCCGGGTGTGGTAGATGGTCAGCCGTTGCCAAGCCTGGCACCCATGCTTGAAAAAACCACCCCGGCGGTGGTTAATATATCAACTCGCGGTTCGGTGCCGGTGCGCAGCAACCCGTTGTTCGATGATCCGTTTTTTCGCCAGTTTTTTGATTTGCCGCAACGCGCTCAGCGTCGCCCGACGCAAAGCCTTGGTTCCGGTGTGATCGTCGACACCGAGCAGGGTTTGGTGGTCACTAATCATCACGTGATTGAAGATGCCGAAGAAGTGCTGGTAACGCTATCGGACGGTCGCGAATTTGAAGCCGAGATTATCGGTCAGGACCCGGACGCCGATGTGGCAGTGATCCGCATTGAGGCAGAAGACATTATCGCGTTGCGCTGGGCTGACTCCGATGCGCTACGCGTCGGTGACTTTGTGGTGGCCATTGGCAACCCGTTTGGCCTGGGGCAAACCGTGACTTCCGGCATTGTGTCAGCGCTGGGGCGCAGCGGGCTTGGTATCGAAGAGATTGAAGACTTCATTCAAACCGACGCATCGATCAACCCCGGGAATTCCGGTGGTGCGCTGGTGAATTTACGCGGTGAACTCATTGGTATTAACACTGCGATCGTCGGGCCGGCCGGCGGCAATGTCGGGATCGGGTTTGCGATTCCGTCGAACATGGCGCGCAGTCTGATGCAACAACTGGTCGAGGGCGGCGAAGTAAGGCGCGGCAAGCTTGGTATTTCACTGCAGGAACTCGATGAAGATCTGCAGGAATTGTTTGGTGTCAAACGCGGGGTGGTGGTGTCTGGCGTCGAGAGTGATTCACCGGCTGATCAGGCCGGGTTGCTGCGCGGTGATGTCATCACGCAGGTCGGCTCGCGGCGCGTGGAAAGTGTTAACGATATACGCAACGCGATTGGTTTGTTGCGGGTGGGTGATCAGGTGGTGGTGCAGTTTTATCGCGAAAAAACCCTTTATCAGACAGATATCAAAGTCGGCGAGTCGGAAGATACGCTGGTGCGGGGTGAAGAACTCGCAGCGCAACTGGAAGGAGCCGTGTTTGAAAATGCAGTGTCACGCCGCGGGCGGCGTTATGTGGTGATCTCGCGGGTACAGCGCCAGAGCAATATGTCGCGTTACGGCATTGAGGCCGGTGATATTGTGCTGGCCATTAATGACATTCCGGTTGAAACCGTCGATGACATGATTGGCGCAGTGAACACACGCAGCGATGCCAGTTTGCTGGAGATTCAGCGCGGTAACTTTTCGCAGTCGGTGTTGGTTAGATAGTGCCGTTGTTTAATGTAGAGTTTTAGTGCGAATAGCCGTCGGTATTTTTTTCTACCCAGCGCTGGCTGTTGTCGGTTAGCGTTTCCTTTTTCCAAAACGGTGCGCGCGATTTTAGTGCTTCCATCAGAAACCGGCACGCATCAAATGCAGCGGCGCGGTGCGCCGACCAGCATGCCACCAGCACAATGGGTTCGCCCGGCAGTATTTTGCCGACGCGGTGTACCACCAGTGCATCGAGCAACGGCCAGCTTGCCTTCGATTCTTCAATAATTTGCTCGAGCTGGGTCTCGGTCATGCCCGGGTAATGCTCCAGTGTCATGGCGCAGACATCATCGCCTTCGTTGAAGTCGCGCATGGTGCCGACAAATGTAGCGGTCGCGCCGTATTGTCCATCCGGCAGCGCCTGCTGCTGATGCTGCTGCAATGCCTGCCACGGGTCAAAAGTGGATTCGCTGATTAGCACAGCCATGCGTTATCCTCCGGTCACCGGCGGGAAGAAAGCCACTTCATCGCCGTCTTTGACCATGCTTTCAGGTGTGGCCTGGGTGTGGTTAACCGCGCATACCGTGTTATCCGGCATGGGCTGGTCGCCCGCCACCTGCGCCCACACGGCAGCCACCGTCTGTTCGGTGTCGATGTCGATCTGGAGTTCACTTTGCCCCAGTGTTTCGCGCATACTGGCGAAAAATTTAACGTTAACGCTCATGGCCACATTATGCCTGCCCCAACCGCCGGTGCAAATTTGCGGCAGTGATACGGGCCGGCAGTGATTGTGGAAAGAGCTCACAGAGGCGCTTATGTCAGAACTCACTCACTTCGATCAGCAGGGCAACGCTCATATGGTCGATGTTGGCGATAAGCAGATTACCCATCGCATCGCGGTGGCCTGCGGTGATATCACCATGCAGGCCGAGACGCTCGCCATGATCGTGCAGGGCAACCATCGCAAAGGCGATGTGCTGGGGATTGCGCGACTTGCCGGAATCATGGCGTCGAAGCGTACCAGCGACCTGATCCCGCTGTGCCACCCGATCGGGCTGACGCACGTCGAGGTTGACTTCAGCATTGACGAGGCCGCGGCTGTGGTGTCGTGTAAAGCGCGAACTGAAACTCGCTCGCAAACCGGTGTGGAAATGGAAGCACTCACCGCCGTACAGGTGGCACTGCTGACCATTTACGATATGTGTAAAGCGGTGGACCGCGGTATGGTGATTGACCGCGTGCGGCTGATTGAAAAAGCCGGTGGCAAAAGCGGGCACTGGCTGGCGGATAATCCTTAATTGGCGGGTGAAATATTCACCTTTATTTATAGGTGGCTGTTTTAACTGCCCCCGCACTGTTGCACAATACCGTACTGCCGGAGCCGGCGCAGCAGTCGGCAAACGGCTTGCGAACCGGCGTTTCGACACTATCTTTTACCTGTGTTCGAAAACGGTACAGTCAGGCGCTGCAACAACAGCCTTTTCCTGCAACAACCCCTGTAAGACAGGCTAGGCAACTACACACGTTATGTCGTCAAACCGCAACACGCTTTACCTGTATAAAGTGCCTGCATTATCCGCACATGTCATCGCGCGCACTCACACCCAATGATTAAACGTATCCTGTTTGGCGTGCTGGCGGTGGTAGCGGTGATCGCCGTGCTTGGCGTGCTGTTTATCAGCACTCTCGATGTCAATCTGTACAAAGACAGAATTCAACAGGCAGTGTTCGATAAAACCGGCCGTCAGCTGCAGTTTGGCGGTGACATTAATGCGAGTTTTTTCCCGTGGATCGGTTTACAGCTTAATGATGTGGCGCTGGCCAATGCCGAAGGGTTTGGCAGTGGTCCGTTTGCTGTCGTGCGTTCCAGCGATGTGAAGCTTGAGCTCCTGCCACTGATTTCCGGCACGCTGAATGTTGATGTTATTGAATTGCACGGGCTGGAACTTAACCTGCACGTCAATGCCGATGGTGTTGCCAACTGGGAAGACCTG
>CAYZVB010000037.1:0-23070 GCA_964481315.1 uncultured Granulosicoccaceae bacterium | reverse complement strand
GAGCAATCCGGCCTCGGTTTCATTGACCAGCAGTATGTCTATATTATCGAAACATGCCGCCGGCAGTTGCTGGTAGGGTGCGAGGTTTGCCACAACGGTCGCGCCGCGCTTGCTGGCGTGGTCTGCCGCCGCCACCACCGTGCTCACCGGTACCTCAAGCTGCAGCAATAAAACATCGCCGGGTTCAATCGCCATTTCTCTGGCCTGTGCTTCGTCGACACCGGCGTTTGCACCCGGGACAATAACGATCTGGTTTTCGCTTGCCGCATCGACAAACACAAATGCACAGCCGGTCGGCCCCGGTACCTTTTTTACCTGACTGATATCGACGCCGTCCTCGGTCAGGCAGGCCAGTGCCTGTTCGGCCACTTCGTCGCTGCCGATAGCGCCGATTATTGTTACCGGACTACCGGCACGCCTGGCGGCAATGGCCTGGTTGGCGCCTTTGCCTCCGGGTGTGGTAAACAGTGACTTCCCGACGATTGTTTCACCGGGGCGTGGCAAATGACCGACACTGCAGGAGTAGTCGATATTGATAGAACCGAGCACATGTATCATGGAGCCGGTGAGATCCTCGCTGGCTGGAAATTCACAGTAGCAACATTCAGGTTGCCTTGAGCAGTCAGCATGTGACCTGCAACGCAGGCTGTCAGCGCTGACTCCCGGGTGACAATAACGCAAAACACAGATATGGCCAATTCTTTCTCCGCAGCTCAGTATCGAAAAAAAGCACTGTTGTGTCAGGGGCTGCTGCGGGCTGAGAGTTTCGGTCGCGGCAAGCGTGCGGTACAGAAATGTATTGAACAACTGGGATATGTGCAGATAGATACTATCTCGGTGGTCGAGCGGGCGCATCATCACGTGATTTGGTCACGGGTGCCGACGTATCAGCCACGTATGCTCAATGAACTGGTGCGTGACAGCAAGGTGTTTGAATACTGGTTTCACGCGGCCGCCTATCTGCCCATGTCGCAATACCGGTATGTGCTGCCGAGGATGCATGCGATTAAAAGCGGCGAGAAGCACTGGTTTACCAACACCGACCGGCGCTTAATGAAAAAGATACTGCAGAGAATCCGCCACGAAGGGCCGTTGCTGGCGCGTGACTTTACAGACAAAAGCAACGGTCAAAACGGCTGGTGGGAATGGAAGCCTGCCAAGCAGGCACTGGAACAGTTGTTCATGGAAGGTGACTTGATGGTAGTCGAGCGGCGCGGCTTTCAGAAAGTTTATGATTTAACAGAACGTGCATTGCCGGCATCAGTTAATACCAAAGTGCCGGATACCAGTGAACAGGCGCGCTACTTTATTGATACGGCTATTCGGTCTTACGGGTTTGCGACGCTTAAGTCTTTTACTTATTTGCGCAAGGGCAACACGATTCGCGAGTCAGTAAAAGAACAGCTTTACGGTATGTTAAACGATAATGCACTGGTTGAAGCGGAGCTTCCCTGTGGTACACCGGTATATTGCGATCCGTTGCTTATTACCAGGAAGCGGCCGCAGCACCGGGTGGTGATACTTTCGCCCTTTGATAACTGTGTAATTCAGCGCGAACGCTGCCGCCGGACGTTTGAGTTTGATTATCAGATCGAGTGTTATGTCCCGGCACCGAAAAGAAAGTTCGGTTACTTCTGTCTGCCGTTGTTATACAGCGATCGGCTGGTTGGCAGAATAGACTGCAAAGCGGATCGTAAGACTGGTGTGCTGCACGTCAAGTCAGTGCATATTGAAGTTATAGTGGACGATGCCTTTTATTCGCAACTGGCTATTGCACTACAGCACTTTATGGCGTTTAACAACGCCACTGAGTTGTCGCTTGAGTGTGCTTCAAAAATTAAAAAGCAAATCGTCGCTTACCTGTAGATTGCTATGCCACTAACTAATCACTGCAGATGCCTGTAGTGGCATCTGCAGAATTAGCAATGTTGCTTAACCGAGCACTGATTCCGGTGCAACAAAGTCCAGATTCAACGCTTCGCCAACCGGGCCGTTGGTGAGTGTGCCCTGATGCACATTAAGGCCCTGGCAAAGATGATGATCATCTGTTAGTGCAGCCTGATAACCCTTGTTGGCCAGTGCCAGTGTAAAAGGCAGTGTTGCATGGTTAAGTGCATGGGCTGAGGTTGTTGCAACCGCACCAGGCATATTTGCCACACAATAGTGAACCACATCATCGACGATGTAAGTCGGGTCCTGATGTGTGGTTGCCTTTGAAGTTTCAAAGCAACCGCCCTGATCAATCGCCACATCTACCAGTACCGAACCGGGACGCATGGATGACAACATTTCACGGGTCACCAGTTTAGGCGCTGCAGCACCCGCAATTAATACCGCACCAATCACCAGATCGGCGTCTGCCACGTGTTTCTCCAGTGCAGCGCGCGTTGAGTATACGGTTGAAACACGACCACCGAATTGGGCATCGAGTTCGCGCAGGCGATTAATAGAGCGGTCGAGTACTGTGACATTGGCGTTCATGCCCACAGCCATCTGCATGGCATTGGTGCCGACTACGCCGCCGCCGATGACAACGACGTTAGCGGGCGCTACTCCCGGTACCCCGCCGAGTAGTTTGCCTGCACCGCCCTGTGATTTTTCCAGGCAGTTAGCGCCGGCGTGTATCGACATGCGTCCGGCAACTTCTGACATTGGTGCCAGTAGCGGCAGACCGCCGTCATCGTCGGTGACGGTTTCGTAGGCGATGGCAATTGCTTTGGATTCAAGCAGCAACTCAGTTTGCGTTGGGTCCGGTGCGAGGTGCAGGTAAGTAAACAGCAATTGTCCCGGGCGAAGCATTTTGCATTCGTTGGGTTGCGGCTCTTTGACTTTAACAATCATCTCGGCATCAGCGAACACATCTGCGGCGTTACCGGCGATTGAAGCACCGGCGTCGACGTACGACTGATCGTTTTCTCCAATACCGAGGCCGGCACCAGACTGCATCAGCACCGAGTGCCCCTGACTGACCAGTTCTCGAACACTGACCGGTGTCAGTCCGACTCTGTACTCGTGGTTCTTTATTTCGGTAGGTACACCAATCAGCATAATGATCTCCTGCGTTGTTAGATCGTGACCGTGTTTGCCGGCTCGGTGGCCAGCAAAATCATTTGCGAGTTTAGGTGTAAAATGCCGGATTATTGACCTGTATATTTGTATAATGCAGAAAATATTGCTGAAATATATGCCAAGACAGGAAATAAACCGGATTTGAGTCCTAAACCACTCGATCGCATTGATCGCCGTATTCTCGACGAGTTGCAAAAAAATGCCCGTATTTCCTACGTTGAGCTGGGAGAACGTGTCGGGCTGAGTACCTCGCCGTGTCTGGAGCGGGTGAAAAGGCTGGAATCTGACGGTTACATCAGCCGCTATTCGGCCATTCTGAACCCCGAGTTACTGCAGGCGGGTTTAATGGTGTATGTGGAAATCAAGCTCGAATACGACAGCAGGAATATTTTCGAGCAATTCAAACAGGCTGCACTGCGCATTCCCTATTTGCTTGAATGCCATTTGTTGTCCGGTGATTTTGACTACTTAATGAAAGTGCGCGTTGCTGATATGAATGAATACCGGCAGTTGCTTGGTGATATTTTGAGGGACCTGCCCGGTGTTCGTGACACAAGATCGTATATAGTGATGGAAATAATCAAGGAATCGACGGCAATATCAACGGACATCCGGAGCTGATTCGTTAATCTGCGTCGTATGAGTTGCAGGTGAGTCGAATGATCCATTAATGCCCTTTCTGCAGGACTTTACAGCCTGGAGAATAAAGACACTTCGATTTGGAGTATGGTTATATTGGCGGGTGAGTGATGTTGCCTCCAACAGTTGATTACATATGAAAACACCACAAGACAGTAAGGTTGGCAGTTCCGGAAAGCGCAGTAAGTCATTGCCCGGAGGCGGTGAGCTGACGTTGGTTCGTACCCCGGATTCAGAAGACCACTTCCTGCGCGCCATGGAGTTACGGCGCGGTGCGGAAGACACCAAAATGGACGAAGCTGCCGCCGTAGAACTATTGCAGCTTAATGCCGCAAAAGGACACCGGCCGTCATGCGCCGCACTGGCTCTGCTTTGTGAGTCGAGTGTTGCCGACGAAGACCGGCAGCGCTATTTTGAAAAAGCCAAAGGGTGGATTAATCAGCAGGCCGCAGCGAAAGATCAGTGGGCGGCACTGTTTCAGGGCGTAATGTATTTCGACGGATCGTTTGTTAAACAGAACTACGAGAAAGCCGCGCAGTACTTTCAGGTGGCTGCAGATCAGGGGAATTCCTGTGCACAGGGTTTTCTCGGCTATATGTATTCGTCCGGTCACGGTGTGTTGAAAAACCGCCAGACCGCAGTGAACTACTATCGCGCCGCTTCCGAAAAAGGCCATGTGGTGGCGCAGTTCGATTTAGGCGTTTGCTACTCACAGGGGCGCGGTGTCCCGAAAGACAAAAAAGAAGCTTTGAAATGGTTCCGCATGGCGGCCGACCGCGGCGATGTGCATGCACAGGCAATGCTTGCCAAGCTGTACGTCACTGGCAACATGGTCGAGGCCGATGAAGCAAGAGCGCTGCGATGGTTCGAACGCGCTGCTTCAAACGGGCACGCGATGTCGCAGTATGACCTTGGTATGTGTCATATCAACGGGGTAGCCGGTAAAACCAGTCACAAAGTCGCCATGCAATGGTTTCGTAAGGCGGCCGAGCAGGGTCACGTATCGGCGCAGCTGAACCTGGGTATCGGTGCTGCGGTTGGTCTGGGCATGCCGAAAGATATGTATCAGGCTGTGTACTGGTTGCGAATGGCAGCAGACCAGGACAGTGCGGCGGCGCAATATAACCTTGGCAGAATGTACGAACACGGCCAGGGCATCGACGCCGACGAAGAAGAGGCAATCCGCTGGTATCGTCAGGCTGCCGAAAGAGGTAACAGCCGCGCGCAGACCAACCTCGGACTGCGGTACGCGCATGGCAAAGGGATACCGAAAAACCTCAGGCGGGCTGCCAAATGGATGCAGCGAGCCGCCGACCAGAGCGACGCGCGTGCGCAGTACAACCTGGGTATTATGCGGCAGAATGGCTGGGGTGACTGGGGTGACAGTGACGGCAATCTTGTAGAGGCTGATCGCTTGTTTGAGGCCGCCGCCCGTCAGGGCTACAAGCGCGCTGCAACCGCGTTGCGGGCGCTGCGTGCCAAGCAGCTCGAAACTGCCTGACAGTTCCGGCACTACGAAGTTTGTAAAGTTGAGGCGACGCAGCTGAATAACTGCGTTGCATCGCCATGAATTATGCCGGTAGCAGCTTGGTTCGATCTCCCCGGTGCGTTGTATCAGACCGCTCAATGGCGGTTAACAGATCACAAAAACACACTCCCGTACCGCGGCAAAGGGCAACTGTCGCCTGCGCTGATTGCGAAACCGGCAGCAGAATGTTAAATTTCGTCACGTATGGAAGGACGAACGCAAAGTCTCAATTTGCGTTTTTACGTTGTATGGAACAACAAATTCAAATGATATAAAGGTTTATAAAAGTGGCTAAATCAGTAGGTACAGTAAAGTGGTTTGATAATGCCAAAGGGTACGGCTTTATTCTCAACGAGAACGAAGAAGACGTATTTGTGCATTACCGGGCAATTATGGGTGAAGGCTATAAGTCTTTGAATGAAGGGGAAGAAGTTGAATTCATTCAGACCCGTAGTGAAAAGGGCTGGCAGGCTGCCGAAGTCGACAGACTGACTGAAATCGCCTAGCGGTTAACCCGCCACGTTGTAACAGGCGATAACCTGTGCCGAGTTTGCCGGATTACCGGCACTCGCGGCCGAAATCCTTCCTATAATCTCTCCTGCGTAGTAAATATCCTTCCACTGTTTGAGAGATCCTATGAAATACCTGCTTCACGCCCTGCGTTGCGGCGCCTTTGGTCTGGCGCTGGCGTTGACAACACCCGGCACTCCGGCGTTTGCAGATGACTCCACTAAACCATGGTTTTCTGACACTGCAGAGTCGCAGAACGGCAGATTTACCGTCACCCTTGAGTCGACTGAAAGCGAATTCGCACTCAATGAATTTCGTGTCTGGCAACTGACAGTCACTGATGCGGCCTCCGGTGAAAGTGTCACGCCTGCCAGAGTGTCTGTGGGTGGTGGTATGCCGATGCACGGTCACGGATTACCCAGCCAGCCTCAGGTGACCCAATACCTCGGTGACGGCCGTTATCAGATCGAAGGATTGAAATTCAACATGCTGGGTAAATGGTTGCTCGAGTTCGATATCGTGACCAAATCTGCTTCGGACACCGTGAAGTTCGAATTGCTGCTCGACTTCTAACTCTAGCGTCTGCTTTCGTTGTACCCGTGACAACCGCGTATACTGCCCGACACTTAATCATCTACAGACGGCGGTCGATTGTCCGGCTCTCCAAATAATCTGCTGTTCAGTAACGACAGGTCGGGCCGGTATCCGGCTTCCTGGTATGCAGCTACGGCTCCGGTGCAGGCACAGCGTCCGGCACTTAACAGTGAACAACATTGCGAAGTCGCTGTGGTTGGCGCCGGTTTTACCGGGCTTTCCGCAGCACTTCGTCTGACCGAGCTCGGGTTTGACGTGGCAGTGCTTGATGCACACCGGGTCGGGTGGGGCGCTTCCGGTCGCAATGGTGGCCAACTGGGTTCCGGTCAGCGTGTTGATCAGGATGATCTGGAAGCCACCTACGGTGAGCAGAAGGCAGCGCAGTTGTGGCAGCTGGCAGAAGACTCCAAAGCACTGGTGCGCCGGTTAATCGATACACATCGCATAGACTGTGATTACTGCACCGGTATTATCGGCACCGATCATAAACAACGTTACAGCCGTTCAACTCGTGCCTATGTCGACAAACTGAAGAAAGTCTACGGCTATAAAGATATCGACTATCTTGAGGGGCGCGAGCTGGCAGAACTGCTCGGCACCGACGGGTATTTTTCGGCCGCTGTCGATAGCGGTGCGGGCCACCTGCATCCGCTTAAGTATGCGCTGGGCCTGGCGCAGGCAGTAGAGAGCAGCGGCGGTGTAATTTACGAATCTTCGGTGGCTGAGTCTGTATCAACAGAAAATGGAATTAGTATTCACACCGCTACGGGGACCTTAAAAGCCGAACGGTTGATCATCGCCTGCAATGGTTACCTGGGTAACCTGCAGCCGGAAGTGGCATCGACTGTGATGCCAATCAATAACTACATCATTGCCACTGACCCTTTAGATACAGAGCAATACGAGTCGATACTTCGCAACAATATGGCCGTTGCCGACTCGCGGTTTGTGGTTAACTACTTCCGAAAATCTGCGGACAAACGATTGTTGTTTGGCGGCAGGGAAAGTTACGGTTACCGCTTCCCGGAAGATATTAAAAGCTTTGTGCGCAAAGCGATGATAAATATCTACCCGCAACTCGATAACATCGGTATTGAGTATGGCTGGGGTGGTACGCTTGCGATTACGATGAATCGCATGCCGCATGTTCGTGCGCTTTCTGCAAACGTGTATTCTGCATCCGGTTACTCCGGTCACGGCGTCGGTATGGCAACACTGTGTGGTCACCTGGTGGCTGATGCCATCGATGGAGAGTCACAGGGCTTTACTGCTATGTCTGGAATCAAACATCGTAAGTTTCCGGGCGGAGTGGCACTGCGCTCGCCGCTAATGAAGCTCGGAATGTTGTACTACTCTCTGCGCGATCGCTTCTAGTGCAGGTTGTCTATCGCACTAGCTGGTTAATCGCGTAGCCTTTATCGCAGGCTACGCCACATTCATCGCTTCGAGTTTTGCGTAAGCCATTACCAGCCACTTCGGGCCAACATCTTCGAAGTTGACGTACACCCGTGCATGTGCGCCCTGTCCTTCATAGTCTGTGACAACGCCTTCGCCAAATTTTGCATGCATTACGCGCTGACCGACACTGAGGCCGGTGGTATTGTCTTCACGAATGGTTTTGCTCTTTACCGGTGATGGCATCGGCCGGGTGACGTTTAGCCGCGGGCGAATTTCCATCATAAGCTCCGATGGTATTTCACTGATAAATTTTGATGTGGTATTGAAATGATCTCGCCCGTACAGCCGTCTGTGTTCTGCCATGCTGAGGCATAGTTTCTGTTGCGCTCTGGTGATACCGACATAGCAGAGTCTGCGTTCTTCCTCGATACCGCTTTCTTCTATTGAGCGCTGGCTTGGAAACAGCCCCTGCTCCATACCGGTGATAAATACTAATGGAAACTCCAGACCTTTAGCCGAGTGCATAGTCATGAGTTGTACACAGTCTTCGAATTCGTTGCCCTGTTGCTCACCGGCTTCCAGTGCGGCGTTGGCAAGGAAGGCATCAAGTGCAGACATATCCGGTGCGTCCTGCGGTGTTTCTACCGGAATACCGGCGGCACCGATTAATTCCTGCAGGTTTTCAACCCGTGCTTCGCCTTTTTCGGTGCGATCTTTTTGGTAGTGTTCGAGCAGGCCGGAGTCTTTGATAGTTTGCTCGACAAGTTTATCGAGCGCCACATCTTTGGTGTCTTCACGAAGTTTGATGATCAGCTTCATAAAATTGCCAACCGCTGTTGCGGCCCGACCTTTCAAGGCGTTGGCGCTAAGAATTTCGGCGCTGGCATGCCACAGAGAAACGCCTGCTTCGCGGGCAACATCGCGTATTTGCGAAATGGTTTTATTGCCTATACCGCGTGGTGGCTGATTGACCACCCGCTCAAAGGAAATGTCATCTTCAGGCAAACTGAGCAGGCGCATGTACGCCAGTGCATCTTTTATTTCCATGCGTTCAAAAAATCGCAATCCGCCGTACACACGATATGGAATTGCGTGGCGGAACAGTTCTTCTTCGAGTACGCGTGACTGTGCGTTGGAGCGATACAAAATGGCACACTCAGATCGTTGTCCGCCGGTGGCGATATGTTCAAGTATTCTTTCTATAACAAACTTTGCTTCATCACCTTCGTTGTAGGCGCTGTAGAAAGTGATTGGATCGCCTTCGCCAATATCGGTCCACAGGTTTTTGCCAAGCCGGTTGCCGTTATTTTCTATCAGTGCATTGGCAGCATTTAGAATGGTAGATGTGGACCGGTAGTTCTGCTCAAGGCGGATTATTCGGGTGTTTGGAAAGTCGTCACCGAAGTTAAGAATATTTTCCACCCGCGCGCCGCGCCAGCCATAGATAGACTGATCGTCATCGCCGACCGCAAATACGTAACCGGTGTCACCTGCCAGCAGCCGCAGCCATGCATATTGAATAGCGTTAGTGTCCTGAAACTCATCAACCAGGATGTGCTGGAAACGTTGTCGGTAGTGCTGCAGCAGTTCTTCGTTGTTGCGCAGCGTCTCAAGTGCCCGCAGCAGCAATTCGGCAAAATCTACTGCCCCGGCCAGTTCGCAGGCGGTTTCGTAGGCCTTGTAGATTTCGATCAGCTGCAGTTCGGTCGGGTCACCTTCATCACGAATGTGATCTGCGCGCAAACCGTCGTCTTTTTTTGCATTGATGTACCACATGGCAGTGCGCGGCGGCCAGTGTGATTCGTCGAGCCCGAGCCCGCGAATTGCTCTTTGTACCATGCGCTTCTGGTCTTCGGCATCGAGGATCTGGAAGCCCTGAGGCAGGCCCGCTTCTTTCCAGTGCATGCGTAAAAAGCGGTGTGACAGGCCGTGAAAGGTGCCCACCCACATCGGTGCGACCGACATCCCGAGCAGTTCTTCTACGCGCGCGCGCATTTCACCTGCAGCTTTGTTGGTAAACGTGACCGCCAGAATGCCGTACGGCGAAACACCAACCACTTGATTGAGCCAGGCAATTCTGTGGGTGAGTACGCGGGTTTTACCGCTGCCTGCACCTGCCTGTATCAAAAGTGGAGCGTTTTCGGCGCTGACTGCTTCGCGCTGACGTTCGTTGAGGGTATCGAGTAAGTGGGAGACATCCATCCGCAGATTCTACCAGACACGCTGAGCAGTTGAGATGCCCGGCGCAGATTATTTGACGATTGCCGATGTCGGTATGATGCCATCAAGACGGGTGGACAAATGAACAATCAGTGCCAGTGACTGCGCCTCCGGGTTGATGGTGACCAGGCCGATTTCAGGCTTGCCGGTAACTACCTTTATACCACCGGTTTTCTGCGGGTCGGAAAGGGCGTCAATTACTGACTGTTCGAGTTTTCTGATTTGTCGGGTCAGATCGATTGCCGATGCGTTTTTCAGTTCTGTCAGTATTTTCTGATGCAACACAGCCGACAGCAGATTGAACGCCTTGCTGTCGATAATACGGGTGAGCTTGATATCTTCAAATTGCAGTACATTGCTCACCGGATCGGCAGCCGGCAGAGCGCTGACAAACAGTTTGCCTTCAGATTCGAAAAAACCGCCAATGCCTGATGCGCTGAATCCGATCGCAAATATCAGTCGCTCGTTGTGCGGATAAACTTCAATTGATGTTGGCTTAAAATTCTGGTTGTCACTTTGGATGTTTTTGTTCAGTAACTGCTGCTGCAGTAATCGATTGAGCTGCTGATACGGCAGGTTTAAAAGCACACTGAACTCAACTGCACCGGCAGGCATCGACTGCTCCGACACCGCAGGCAGCATCATTGGTGCTTCGTCTTCAATGGTTTGCTGAACTTTGGTGGTGGCATTAAGTTCGAGCGCGATGCTGAGCGCGTCGGTCTGAGCCTGACTGTCGCTGATATGAGCCGACTGCGGCGTGATGGACAGATAGGCGGGCGAGTTGTCCGGCAGTTTCAGCGGAATATTGTGTACCCGCCATTGCTGTCTTATTTTGTTTTGAAATTTTTCGCAGTCAACAGTGTTTCTGAGCTTGTCTTCGAATACGCCCAGTTTTTTGTTCAGAGCCTTATCGACGGCTTTCCTGAGATTGAGTTTCACGTTGCCAAACAGCTTTAGCTTTGGCTCGGCAATCCATCGATAAGACAGCTCGTTTTGAATTTGCGGGCACCAGTTGCCCTGCATTGCCATTCTGATGTCTGCCGAGAGAACGGCTTTGGCAGTAAGTTTTTTATTCTGGAAACCGAGCAGCTTTGCACTTCTGCCATTGACCCCTACCGTGGCATTGAGTGACAGCGGTACATTCAGCCGCACAAAGCCGTCTTTTTGTATTACTTCAGTTTGGCTGTCGCGTTCAATCCGGTACTTCCAGTTCAGGGTTGCGCAGGCCTTTGCACCAAGGATTTTTTTACAGGTCTGTTGTTCGCCGGTACCCGTTTGCGGATCTTCAGTGGTCTGATCAAGCGCTTCTCCGAGAGTGCTGTAGGGGATGTGCAGGTGTATTCCCAGCGTGCTCGGTACCGGCTGTAATTGTACCGGTGAAAATTTTCGTTCGGGTTGTTCTGAAAGCTGCACAAAGTTGTTTTTCAGGTCGATAAACAGCCACGCCAGTACACCTGTACAGGCAACGGCTGTCAGTAGAAAAGTCAGTATCAGTGATTGGCGTGACAAAGTACGGAGTATGCCTGTGAGTTATGTGTGGGATTAATTGACAGCCGTATCACTACGGGAGAACGGCAGCTTCAACACCTGCCACTTTCCAGAGGTTTTATTGGCATCGATTTATGCAAACAGCGCTGAAATTATACCGACAAATTATCGCGTTGATTCTGCGGTAGTTTTTGGGTCAATTATTCGCCGTTTACACAATTCACGCGGGTTCTCTGTGAATTTTTTTCGCCGGAAACGATTTTTTACATCAGTTTATGCGCAAAATTGCAGCTAACTGACTGTGCATCCGAAAGTTGGAATACCTAGTGCGTGGGTTTCGCAACACTTCGAGCACCAAGCGAAGCATAAGCGACGTGTTGTTTGTAAGTGAAGTACATAAGTTCGGGTAACGCGGTGCGTCAGGCATTGGCAGGCCGACAACGATTCAATCTACCAATAGTGGACAGGAAAAAGTATGAAAAAAGATCTTCTTAAACTGGCTGTGTTGAGCGCGCTGACCGCCTCAGCAAGCGTTGGTTATGCAATGCAGGATATGACTTCGGTTCTGCCGAATGCTCAGCCTGGTGAGTGCTACGCAAAAGTAGTTATCCCGGCGAAATATCGCACTGAGACTTCAACAGTAGTTACTAAAGAAGCCAGTGAGTCGGTTAAAATTGTTCCAGCAAAGTACGAGTGGGCTGAAGAGCGCATCATGGTCAGCGAAGCCGGCAGTGAGCTGCGTGTAGTTCCTGCCACTTACGGTACAGTGACTGAAACTTATGAAGTGTCTCCTGCTTCTTCGCAGTGGGTCATGGGTTCTGTCAGCAGCAACGTTGCTGCTAATCCGGGCATGCTTGCAATGGCAAAAGCATCAGGTGCAGATATCGACAGCGCACGTCCTGGTCAGTGCTTTGACGAGCACTACAAGCCGGCCACTTACCGCACTATCACCGAGAAAGTTCTGGTCTCTGAAGCTTCTGAGGAAATCAAACTGAACCCGGCCAGGTACGAGTGGGTTGAGCAGCGTGTAATGGTTGCTCCTGCTTCACGCAAGCTGGTAGAAGTTCCTGCCGTTTTCGAAACTGTGACTGAGCGTGTTAAGGTTGAAGACGCCAAGACAATGTGGAAGAAAGGCCGTGGTGGCATCGAAAAGATCGATCATGCCAGTGGCGAAATCATGTGTCTGGTAGAAGTACCGGCGGTATACAAGACACTGAGCAAGCGTGTACTGAAAGCATCTGCTTCAACTAAGGTTGTAGAAGAGCCGGCGCGTTACGAAACTATCCGTGTTCGTAAACTGGTTAGTGATTCTACTGAAACCCGCGTTGCTATCCCTGCCAAGTATAAAGACGTCACTAAGCGCGTAATGGCCAGCGAAGCAAGCCACATGTGGCACGAGTCTTCAGGCAGTGGCATGTCTTTCGGCAAGCACACTGGTAACAAAATCTGCCTGCAGGCTACTCCGGCTAAAATGGCTACTGTGACCAAGAGTGTTGTGAAGACGCCTCCAGGTGTTAAGCGTGTTGAAATTCCTGCCAAGTACGACACTAAGCGTGTTAAGCGTCTGGTTAGTGATGCACGTGAAATCCGTACGCCTATCCCTGCACAGACCAATACTGTGACTAAGCGTGTGAAGATTTCTGATCCACGTATGGAATGGCGTCCGATCCTGTGTGAAACCAACATGACTGGTGACATGATCCAGAATGTACAGCGTTCACTGAAATCAGCCGGTTATACTCCTGGCCCGATCGACGGTGTTCTGGGTTTCCAGACAATGGCTGCAGTTGAACGTTTCCAGAAAGCTCGTGGTCTTGCTACCGGCGGTCTGACTTATGACACTCTCGACAAGCTGGGTGTTGATGTAAGTCGCTAACACCGGGCCGGTAGTTTTTACCGGTAAGGATGTTACAAAAAAGGGTCGCTTTGCGACCCTTTTTTTATTCCCTATTCATAATCTCTGTCTGAATTTCGCAATGGCACGCGGACTGCTATCGAAGCAGTTAACGGTGTTTAAACACCTCAAAGGCAGATTTCTATGAATCGCAATCCGGGCTTGAGCCTGCACAAAAAACGAAGTACCGGGTTAGTGGTTACAGCCTTGATTGCATGTGCATTGTTTCACATCAGCACAGCTGTTGTTGCAGACCCGCTGGGCGGACCTTTCGGTTATGACCGGCCTCCACCGGCTGCAGCGGCTGCAGCATCCCCATTGCAACTCATGATGCAGTCCATCGTTTCCGTCGAGGCAATCACCAGTACCGAGGCGCGTACTTCAAAAAACTTTGGCATATCGAGAACCGGTTCAGGGGTAGTGCTTGATGCCAACGGTCTGGTGGTAACTGCGGGCTATCTGGTTGCTGAAGCCGAATCCGTATCCCTAACGTTAAGCGATGGTACCCGCCACAACGCTGAGGTAATTGCCTACGATAACGTTACCGGCCTGGGACTAATTAGAGCGTATGGCAATGTAACAACGGTGCCAATCAGTATTGGAGATTCTGAAACTACAAAAGTTGGTGATCTTGCGATGATTATTCCGGCCGGCGGAGAATCCGATGCGAAGGCGGTAAAGATCGGCAAGATCAAAAAGTATTCAGGTGGCTGGGAGTATATCGTCGATAAAGCGTTGCATACTTACCCCCCGAGTACCCATTTCAGCGGCGCGGCCCTTGTTTCAGACTCAGCAGAATTACTGGGGATAGGCGGTCTTGTGACTATCGATATAGACATTGACCCGAAGGTCCGTGTACCGGGTAATATTTTTGTGCCGGTAAATTCACTGATGTCGGTGATCGGTCAGTTACTGGTCGATGGAAGGTCAGACGGCTCAAAGCGTCCCTGGATAGGGCTGGATACCAAAAAAACAAAGCGTGGCGTTGCAGTGTCGTCGCTTGAAAAAGATGCACCTGCCAAAAATGCAGGTTTGCGCAACGGTGACATCATCGTTGCAGTAGCGAAGCAGCAGGTTAAAAATCAAATCGATTTTTATGAAAAAATCTGGAAGGCTGCAGCACCGGGTGACACCATTGATATATTGGTTCTGCGTGGTGATGAGTATCAATCGATTAGTGTAGACACTGTTGACTATTATGACTGGCTGCATCAGCCGTCAAAAAATACCCAACTGTCGGAACTAACTGAGTGAAGTGTTTGCTAAGCAGTTGTAAAAGCAGAAATGGATAAACACTTGTTGCCCTGTCTGGTTTCAGCGGCGTTCATCATCGCGGCATCATATATTTTTAGTACAGTCGCGCGGCGATCTATTGGTGATCGGCGTTTAAAAAACCTGTGGATTGCAATATCTGTAGCGATGACGTTTTTTGCTGTCGCGGGCAGCGTGGTCTGTGCCTTTGTTGGTGCTGAAGTTACAACGCTTCTGCATCAGTTTTTTGATGTGATTGCCAGTGCCGCTATTTTAGCCTATGCGTTTTTAATGTCCGGTACCATTCGCTATTTCAGTAGTATTAACAGTGTGAACGGCATAAAGATCGTTGATCCATTATCCGGTGCATATAATCAGATCTATCTCGAACAACGACTAAATAACGAAATCGCAAGGTCTCATCGTTACGGGTCTCCACTGTCTGTGGTTTCGATGTCGATAAACGATTTTTCACAGCTGCAGGAAGAGTACGGTCATCAGGCCGGAGGAATCGCAGTAAAAAAGATTGCTTCCAAGCTCACAGTCCTGCTTCGGGAAACAGATATCGTAGCGACCCTTGGTAGCAGTAGATTCATACTGGTGTTGCCGGATACACCTGAGGGTAGTGTGGATGGATTGATTACACGTTTGCACAGCGCTATCGATGGTATGGAAGTTATTAACGGCTCAGGGATAGAGCAATCGGTATTCGTAAATGTAAAATTTGGCAAGAGCCATTGCAGTCTGAAAACAGAATGTGGACAGGAGCTGATAGATCGCGCAATAGGCCGTGAGGCCTCACCACAGCCGGATTTGCTGCGTGTAGCATAAGTTAATCATTGTATCGTACCGTCTGCTTACAGCGGAACCACGTCCGTTTTGTAGCGGTAGCAGCGGTATAGAAATAGTGATATATAAAACAACGTTACAACCCGGCATAAAATTCTATGATGGGTGTTACACTTTATTCTGCTTCACATGATTAACAGTCCTTGTTCTTGTCATAGAGCACGGCGTTTTAGATTAAACGATTACAGCGAATACCAGGAGAAATTATGAAAGCGTTACTAAAAAAGAGTGCTGCAGCGGAACCTTTCAGCTTTACGTTTGTCGACGACTCGGGAAAGATGGTGTTGCGGAGTGAAAATTACAAAGCAAAAGACAGCGCTTCCAAAGGCATAAACTCTGTTAAGAAAAACTGCACAGAAGATAAGCGCTACGTATTAAAAGAATCCGCAAACGGTATGTTTTTCTTTAACGTTAAATCTGCCAACGGACAGGTTGTAGCAACCAGTGCGATGTACCCGTCGGAGCAGGAAAGAACCGAAGCAATTAACCATATTAAGTCCAATGCTCCGGCCTGCGAGGTTGAAGAGCAACTGGGCGGTTAGTCGGCGGCAACTGCAAACAATCTGAAGAGATCAATTGAAGAAAAACAAAATCCACTATGTAATGGCGGCAGCATTTGCCGCCTTTTCGGTTTCGTGTGTTGCCCCGATCCCGGACCTAAGGCCCCCGCCTGAGCGTAAAACCGAAATTCCGGCAACAGATATCGCTGTAGACCCGGAGGCGATGCTGTCTGCACATAACGCCATCAGACAACAACTCGGTATCAGTCCGCTGCGCTGGTCTCAGCAGATGGCGGCGTATTCTACCGAGTGGGCGCTGTTTCTAAGTAGCGAGGCAGGATGTGATCTGCGCTATCGCGGTACAATCGGTTTGCCTCTGCACAAGAATGGACTCGGAGAAAATCTGTACCGCCATGAAGCGCTGGTTAGTAGCGATGGTGGTCGACGTATTGATGAGGTTGATGAAAGAACGGTGGTAGTTGGCTGGGCGCGGCAGGCAGCAAACTACGACTATGTCAGCAACACCTGTGCACTGAATTCGGTTTGCGAAAACTACACTCAGGTAGTGTGGGCTGATTCAGCGGTGGTTGGTTGTGGTGCTGCCAGCTGTCCGAATAAAGACCAGATATGGGTCTGTAACTATGATCCGCCGGGTAATTTCAATCAGCAGCGACCGTACTAGCCTGCCTATATATTTGTTATCGGGCAGCGTCCGGTTCTATTGTCTGACAATAATCAGGTATTGAATCAATTCTCCCGCAATACCCATAAGCCAGTCGAAAATTGGCAGCCCTGCAATGCTCAGCAGTATGAGCCCCAGAAATACAAAATGACCGAAGCGGCTGTTGTATTCAAGATATCGAATGGCTAAGTCCCGCGGTAGAAAATGCGCAAGGATATAGTGTCCGTCAAGCGGACCGAGTGGGATCAGGTTAAACAGCATTAGCAGCAGGTTGATTAACGCAAGGTACTGAAAGAAGTACTGAGGCCCGGGTGTTGAGAACCAGCTGTTGCCGGACACGACGCCATAAACGTAGATATTTATCGTAATTAATGCCAGTAGCAGGTTCATGGCAGGGCCTGCTACGGCGATCAGTGGCATTGCCCAGCGGGAATTAAAGTTTCTTGGGTCGGTAGGCACCGGCTTCGCGTAACCGAACCCCACCAGCACCACCATAAGCAAACCCATTGGGTCAATGTGTGCCAGCGGGTTGATGTTGAGCCGGCCGAGCCGTTGTGCTGTGTCGTCTCCAAAGTACTTTGCAGCAGCAGCGTGACCGAACTCGTGAAAGGTCAGTGAAATGATCAATGCGATTATGATCAGTAAAAAAAGTGCGTATTGCTGACTAAATAGTAGAGCGATCATGTGATCAGTACTTTCCAGGGTTTACAGGTGGTGCAACGACTACCTGTGATTATGTATACAAGGCGATCAGCTATCCGGAAAGCGATAGTCGTTAAAGTCTTCGCGCAGTTTTAGTTTATTGAGCTTGCCGGTAGCACCGTGCGGCAGTTCATCGACAAATACTACGTCGTTTGGCACCTGCCATTTGGCAACGCTTGCGGCAATGTACTCAAGCAATGTTTGCTTATCGATGTTTGAGTTATCGTTTTTGACTGCTACCACCAGCGGTCGCTCGTCCCACTTTGGATGAGGGATCGCGATTACCGCAGCTTCGCTGATGTCGGGGTGACCGACAGCAATGTTTTCGAGCTCAATAGAGCTTATCCATTCACCACCGGACTTGATAACGTCTTTGGTCCTGTCGGTGATCATCATATAACCGTCTTCATCAATCGTAGCGACATCGCCGGTGTCGAACCAGCCATCGCTACTGATCGCATCGTGTTTGTCGTCACCGAAGTAGCCGGAAGTTACCCAGTGTCCACGAGCCTGTAATTTACCGAAGGCAACACCATCGTGCGGTAGTACATTGTTGTCGTCATCAATGATTCGGATATCAATACCAAATACCGACTTGCCCTGCTTAAGCTTGATTGGCATCTGCTGTTCGTAGTCGAGTTCACGCAGATGTGGCATCAGGAAATTCAACGTACCCAGCGGACTGGTTTCAGTCATGCCCCATGCGTGAATCACTTCTACTTCATAGTCTTTTTCAAAAGACCGGATCATCGCCTCGGGCACAGCAGAGCCCCCGATAACCACGCGTTTCATGTGCGGCAGAGTTTCACCGCTCTCGCGCAGAAAGCCGGTTAGCATCATCCACACGGTTGGCACTGCAAGTGATAGTGTGCAGCGTTCGCTTTGCAGTAGCTCGTGCAGGGAAGCGCCATCCATTGCAGGGCCGGGAAGTACCAGTTTGCAGCCGTTCATTGGTGCCGCGTAGCTGACTCCCCATGAGTTGACATGGAACTGCGGCACTACCAGCAGAATTGAATCGTTGCCCGACAGGCTGAGGCCATTTGGAATCGAGCTGCCCAGTGCGTGAATCAGTGTAGAGCGATGCGAATAAACAACGCCTTTCGGGTTACCTGTGGTGCCGGAGGTGTAGCAAATACTGGAGGCAGCGTTTTCGTCGAATACCGGCCACTGATAATCGCTGCCGGCCGCTTCGAGCAGTTCTTCATAGCATTGAACTTTTGGCAGAGAGGTTTCCGGCATGTGTGCACGGTCGGTCATAATCACATACTGCTCGACGTTCGGCAGTTCTGATACGACTGATTCCAGTAGCGGTACAAAGGTCAGGTCGAGAAAAACCACCCGGTCTCCGGCATGGTTGATTACATAGGCAAGTTGCTCTTTAAACAGACGCGGGTTGACGGTGTGCAGTACCGCACCGCTGCCGGATACCCCGTAGTAGAGTTCCATGTGGCGATAGCCGTTCCAGGCCAGGGTGGCGACACGATCACCCTGCTTAATGCCGAGTGTCTGCATGACATTGGCGACCTGTCTGGCACGCCGTCCCATGTCTTTGTAGGTGTAACGATGGATGGGTCCTTCGACCGATCGGGAAACGACCTCGACTTTTGGAAACCACCGTTCAGCAAACTCGATGATGCTGGAAATCATCAGGGGTTGCTGCTGCATGAGACCTTGGATCATCTGAACTCCGTCAACTGTTTATGCCCGGCTAAGATAGCAAAATAGCCTCTGACAATCAGCGCTTTGTACAGCCGGAGTGAAATAGGTAACGGGTTTGAATACGGTAGCACGTACCAGACTGACCCGGGGTGGGCCTTACCGTGCGGCAGCAGTGGCAGGACACACAGCCCTGCTGCCGTTAGCCTGCAGAATTCAGCCTTTGCGGCTGAGGATGGTCAGGCCTTTCAATAGATTTAACGCTTCGTTGAGCTGATAATCGTCTTCGGCAAGGTTGGTAACCTCGATATTTTCAGCACTGCCGGTGTCTGTTGATTGCTGTTCATCGTCGGGATTGCTCAGATGTCCGGACAGGCTAGATTCGGTAATCGGCTCTATGCCTGACTCCTCGCGTTTGGCGACACGCAGGTTGCCGGTGACGATGTCAGGGTCAATACCCTCTGCCTGAATTGAGCGCCCGGACGGCGTGTAGTAGCGCGCTGTGGTGAGCTTCACCGCACCGCCGTTGGCGAGGTTCTGAATGGTTTGCACCGAGCCCTTGCCGAAAGTTTTGTTCCCCATCACCACGCCGCGACCGTGATCCTGCATAGCGCCTGCGACAATCTCTGAGGCTGACGCTGAGCCGCCGTTCACCAGTACCACGAGCGGTGCGCCGTCGAGTACATCACCCTGGGAGGCTGAGTAGCGGAGTCTGGAGTCTTCTTCACGACCGTCGGTGTAGACGATCAGGCCGTCCTGCAGGAAGGCATCGGACACACCAACCGCTGCGGACAATACCCCGCCCGGATTGTTGCGCAGGTCGAGTACCATGCCCTGCAGATCGTTGTCCTGTTTCATTTTGTCGATAGCTTTCAGCATATCGGCAGTGGTTTTGGTCTGAAAGTGCGATATGCGCACGTAGCCGAAGTTGTCTTCAAGCATGCGTGTTTTGACACTGGTCACCTGGATTACCGCGCGGGTGATGGTGATTTTTAACGGTTTGTCCTCGCCTTCACGCACTACCGTTAACTCAATATCGCTGCCGGGCTTGCCTCGCATCAGCTTGACCGCATCGTTAAGCGACAGGCCTTTAACCGGTTTATCGTCGAGTCGAATGATCAGATCGCCGGTTAGCATGCCGGCCCGCTGTGCCGGGGTGTCGTCGATTGGCGAGACCACTTTGACAAAGCCGTCTTCCATACCGACTTCAATGCCAAGGCCGCCAAATTCGCCTGAAGTACCGATGCGCAGTTCATTAAACTGCTCGGTGTTCAGGTAGCTTGAGTGCGGATCGAGGCCGCTCAGCATGCCGCGAATTGCGTGTTCGAGCAGTACTTCGTCGGAGACATCCTCGACGTAGTTGCGCTTAATGCGGGCGAAAACATCAGAGAATGTACGCAGCTGCTCCAGCGGCAGCACCTCGGCGCTGTTGTCTCGTGCGCCGACCACTCCGTGGCCCAGAGCCAGCGTAACGCCGAGTACCGCACCCGCGGCCACCAGCGTGAGTTGTTTCGACTGCTTTGTCATTAGTTGCTCCAATACCCGTCAGGGCATGGTTGGTTTGTTCCGTAATTGTATCACTCTGGATCAGTAAAGCTGCGTCTAAGATCCAGTATCCGGAGAAATTCTGCTCATTTCCAGCCACTCGGCCGGATTCAGCGTGTTGGCGTTGTGCCTGACTTCAAAATAAAGCCCGCTCGCGTCAATTCCAATGGTAGATCCGGTGGTGCCGACGGTTTCTCCGGTAAGCACCTGCTGCCCGGTCTGTACTACCAGGAAA
Source organism: uncultured Granulosicoccaceae bacterium (assembly GCA_964481315.1). Lineage (GTDB taxonomy): Bacteria > Pseudomonadota > Gammaproteobacteria > Granulosicoccales > Granulosicoccaceae. The sequence goes on along the minus strand of CAYZVB010000037.1, from coordinate 2,310 downwards.
TCGGTCATGCCGTACAGACTCATGTAGCCTTCGCCGTGGTCGACGATGGCGACGTTACCGAGCCCCTGCATATGATCTGCAAATACCACCGTGCCGTCGAACACCGCGTTGATTTCCTGCCCCGGCGGCGCGTCGATAACCAGCCCTTCCCATTGGAGTAGTCCCTGTGCCTTTGGTTCAGCGAAATGATGACGGACAGTCCCTTCTGTGGGGTCCGTCAACTGTCCCTGCATGGCGGAAAAAAGCGCCATCTGCGGATTTTCGGCTATCTCCAGTAGGCGTTCTTTTAGCTGCTCCTGCCTGTCCTGCTTTTGCACAATTGTGCTGGTCAGGTTTGAGAACTGAGCTTCAAGTAATTTGCGTTTTTCGACCAGTGCCAGCCTGTCACCGGTGAGCGTATCGATAGAGCCCTGCAAGTGGTGCTGCGAATCGGACAGCGACATTCTGCTTTGTACCAGACGTTGTTTTTCAGTGGTGTAGGTCTGCAGCAGGCTTTTGGTTTTGTGTAACTGAAACTTCTTCAGTGCCAGTGCCCGGTGGGTGTCTGTGGATTTGCCCAGCGCATCCTCAAGTAACGTCGGGGTGGGGATGGCGTTGAGTTGAACCTCTATAAATTTCAGCGCTTCACTGGTGTCGGTGATTTTTTTCGTCAACCCGGCTATTTGTAGTTCAATATCCTCAATACCGGCAAGCAGTGTCGGTTTGCTGTCGAGGACGCTCTGCGATTGTGCGTCCAGCACGCCGAGCTCCCTGCGAATTTCATCCATTCTGGTGCTTATGGCATTGCGATGTGCCTTCGCCGTATTGATTTCCAGCGCAATTGATTCAATACCGCGCTGGTATCCGTTCACTGCTGTGTCCGGGGTATTTTCTGCGTGCGTGGTATTGCCTGTCACGGTGAAAATGAGCAGGCAGGCCAGGGTGATTGTGTTGAATGCGGATGTGTTCAAAATTTCACGGGCGTTTCAAGGCTGGCGGCAGCGCCAGTTCTTCAACACCTCTTTTCTCTCTGATCCAGTTAATCGATCTGTGTATTGCCGGTACAGATACCAACCGCCTCTCCAGTCTTTTCTTACCGGGAAAATCCGCCACGAAAAGGCCCAGGAAAATGGTCAGTAGCCCCTGCCCGGGCAGGATCAGCATTAGCACGCCGGCCAGTATCAGCACTGTGCCGAGCAGGTTGCGTCCCACCCATAGCAAAGAATAGTGGATGCCGGCGATTTTGGTACTGGATTGATGGTCGAATGTCTGTCTGACGAAGTAGTCCGGCGGAATTCTGCTCAGCAGGGCCGGTACCAGCAGCAGGCTCAGTACAAACATCGCCAGTGAAATCCAGCCCAGCCAGATTACATACGGCGCCAGCAGCTGGCTGAGGGAGGAGAAAACTTCCATTATCGGTTCTGCGTGACTGGAAATGTAAATAGTAACCCGAAGTGCTTTCGGGCTTATTCAATCCAGGCAATTTCGCGCGCAGTGATTGTGTTTATACGGGTGCTTTTCAGGCTTTCAGCCATATAAGAAGCGTAGCTTGAGGTGGGAATTTCGCCGGCCATGATTTCGGCATAACGCTGCGGGTAGAGAGGCTGGCGGTGCGGATTGGCATAGCCCTGCGGGTACAGCGGTGTGCCGTGGAAGCTGTACTTATCGGTCGCGCCTACGGTGTGCAAAATTTCATGTGCGATAACGATATTATTCTGGCTGTTTTGACGCGGATCGGAAAACGCATGGACAACACCGATGAGCCCTTTTTGCAGGCCGACTGAATGCGGCAGGCTGGCTTCATCAGAGCGGAAGCTGACAAACACACGGACGCGTCGAAGGTTGGAATGACTGTCCGGTGTATTTCGCCACACCCACCAGCGCAACCTCAGTCCCCACCAGACAATGGCGGCGACATTATTGGTGTCCGGCAGCAGTGGCGGATTTGATTTCACCTGTTCGCCAAGGCGGGTTCGCAGCGGCTGCTTTTGTGGCAGATCGTAACGAACCGCCTCTCTGCTTATCCACCGATCGATGTCAGTGAAGTCGTCGTCGGTCAACGACTGAATATAGTTATGGGTTTCCAGCGTACTGTCGCCGTTGATCGGATAGATAACGACATCGAGTGGTTCGTGCCAGAGTCGCGAGTAGATTCGCTGATGGGTCGAGATCGCAAAAATAGCCACCATTGCGCAGAACAGAATCGACGTACGTAGGAAATCAAAACTGGCAAGTTTCACTGGCGCTACAACCCTTTATCACCGGGACAGACACCTGTCCGGGTTCTCGTTATTCGGGTGACTTTGGTGGTGCGGGGTAACGGCGCTGCGC
>CAYZVB010000036.1:13948-23207 GCA_964481315.1 uncultured Granulosicoccaceae bacterium | reverse complement strand
GCCATCGCCTCACCGTATTTGATGTGGCAGGTAGGGTTGCCGCGACGCAGATCGTCGTCGTCCATGGCCGGCAGATCATCGTGCACCAGAGAATAGGCGTGCATGAGTTCTATGGCGCAGGCTGGTCCGTCGAGTACTTCCTGCGGTGAGCCGAGCGCACGACCGGTGGCGTAAACAAGCACCGGCCTGACTCTTTTGCCGCCGTTAAGCGCGGCATACTGCATGGCCGATTCAAGCGTGGTACCGGTTTGATCCGGTGTTGGCAGAAACTGCTTTAGTGCGTGATCTGCCTGTTGCCGGTAGTTGTCGAGTATTTGCTCTATGTCGGGTGCGGTGGCGGTAACGGTCACTGATCAAAATCCGCCAGTGCGTCTTCGTCTTTTTCTTTATCGGCAACCAGAATCTGCACCTTTTTTTCGGCGTCTGCGAGTGATTTCTGGCAAAACTGGCTTAACAGCATGCCGCGTTCAAACTGTACCAGTGATTCTTCGAGCGACTGATCACCGGTTTCGAGCTGTTCGATCAGGGACTCGAGTTCACCGAGCGCATCTTCGAATTTGGTGCTCTTGGGTATGCTGGCAGATTTCTTACTCACGGGGGCGCGCTCCTTGGTAGTGCGGCATTAAAACGTCTGCTTTGACAGGCGTCAACCGCCGATTGCCGGTCAGCTGGCTGAACTTGCGAGCGAATACTTTTTACAGTTGATCGAGCGCGTCTGTCAGACGTTTTGCGGCAATGACTTCGAGTCCGGCGATCTTACCACGCGGCCGGTTGGCATACGGAACAATGGCTCGGGTAATGCCATGTTTTACCGCCTCCTGTAGTCGTTCCTGACCATTGCTGACCGGTCTGACCTCACCGGATAACCCGACCTCACCAAAAACTGCCAGTGTGTTGTCGAGCGTGATGTCTTTGTACGATGACATCGCTGCCATCAACACCGGCAGATCCGCCGCGGTTTCTGATATTCGCACGCCACCGACGATGTTAATGAATACGTCCTGATCGTGCATGGCGATTGCGGCATGGCGCTGCAGCACCGCCAGCAGCATGTTCAGTCGATTTTGTTCCAGTCCTACCGTTACTCTGCGCGGGTAGCTGCTGTGGCTTGAAGTAACCAGTGCCTGTGCTTCAACCAGCAGCGGCCGTGAGCCTTCGCGGGTGATCATAATAACGCTACCGGCGACCGGTTCATCGTGGCGTGAAAGAAACAGACCGGACGGGTTTTTTACTCCCTTAAGTCCGGTTTCTTCCATCACAAACACGCCCAGTTCATTAACGGCCCCAAAGCGGTTTTTAATGGCGCGGATGACCCTGAAGCGACTGTTTGAATCACCTTCAAAGTACAAAACAGTATCGACCATGTGCTCAAGCACGCGCGGGCCGGCCAGTGCACCTTCTTTGGTCACGTGACCGACGACAAACATCGCCACGTTGTTCTGCTTGGCGTAGCGCACCAGATGTGCGGCAGATTCCCGCACCTGTGCCACCGAGCCCGGCGCTGACTGCAGTTGCTGTGTATAGACGGTTTGAATAGAGTCAATCACCATAATCTGTGGTTTGTCGACGCGTGCGTGTTCGGTAATCGACTCGACACAGGTTTCAGTAAGCAGGCGCAGATTTTTAGCCGGTAAGCCAAGGCGTCTGGCACGCAGCGTGACCTGCTGCAATGATTCTTCACCGGTAACATAAAGCGTTGGGTTATCGGCAGAAAGTGCTGCCATACACTGCAATAGCAGAGTAGATTTACCAATGCCCGGGTCACCGCCGATCAGGGTCACTGAGCCTGTGACAATGCCACCACCCAGCGCACGGTCGAGTTCCGACAGGCCGGTTGCAAGTCGCGGCTCTACGGCAAGGTCGACGTCTTCAATATTGGTAATAGTGGAGTTGCCGGCATAGCCCTGAAAGCGGTCTGAGGTTTTGCCGGCGGACGCTGTGGTGACCGACTCTTCCAGCGTATTCCACTCACCGCATTCAGCGCACTGACCACTCCACTTCGGCGCCACGGCACCGCAACTGCGACAATGGTATGAGGTTTTTGTTTTGGCCATGACTGCTTAACCCATTACCGCTTTTAAAGTGCAAACAGCGATTGTACCGCGTTCGTCAATGCAATTGATGCAGACTACTGATGCGACGTGTTGGTGCAGTCAGGACTGCAGTGAGGCGCGCATTTTTGCCTCGGTGAGTTCTACATCGCTGTTATCGCGCGGGGTATAGTTTTTAAGCGGGCGATCAATGCGTGCAGACTGTACTACGTTGCCGTGCACTTTAGTCACTTCAATCGGACGGCCGTTAACAATAAAAGTAGCACCCCGTTCCGGAATATTCTGCAGGTGCTCCAGGACCAGGCCGTTGAGAGTTTTAGGCCCTTCTGTGGGCAGGTTCCACAGCAGTTCTCGGTTAAGTTCACGAACTGAAATACTCCCCTGTACAACATACGAACCATCCTGCATTAGCGCTATTTCACTGAGTTTTTCCTGCTGTGACGGGTCACTGGTGAACTCACCGACAATTTCTTCAAGGATATCTTCAATGGTGATTAAGCCCTGTATATCACCGTACTCATCAACCACCAGTCCGATGCGTTTTTTCTGTTGCTGAAAATTTAACAGTTGCAGCGTTACCGGCGTGCCTTCCGGAACAAAATAGGCATCCCGTACGCTGCTTTCTAAATATTCCTGCGTGAGCGTTTCACCTTTTAAAAGCTTTAGCATCCGGCGCAGATACAAAAAGCCCTCAACCTTGTCGATGTCTTCGCGATACACAGGCATTCTGCTGTGGCCGCTTTTACCAAGCTTATCGACAATTTCCGGCCATGAGTGATCGAGATCGATACCTTCTATTTCGTTGCGCGGCACCATGATTTCGTCGACCGTGACTTTCTCAAGGTCGAGTATGTTTAACAGCATGCGCTGGTGACGCTCAGGGATCATGTCGCCCGCTTCGTCAACAACGGTGCGCAGTTCTTCGCTGTTGAGTTTGTCGGAGTTGTTGGTTTTTTTAGTATCAACGCCGAGGTAGCTCAGCATTTTACTGACCAGGGAATTAATTAAAAAAACCAGAGGCCAGGCAAATTTCAACAGCGGTGTGTAAATGTGCGCTGCAAAGAAGGCCAGGTTTTCCGACTTGATGGTGGCCAGTGTTTTTGGCAGTACTTCGGCAAACACCAGAATCACCAGTGTCAGCACGCCGGTGACGACAGCAATGCCTTTGTCGCCCCAGATGTTAATGGCCACGATAGTAGCCAGCGCCGAGGCAAGAATATTGACAAAGTTGTTGCCGAGTAAAATCAGACCGATAAGCCGATCGGGTTTTTCCAGCAGTGCAGCCGCCTTCATCGCGCCGCGATGACCGTTTTTAGCCAGATTCCGCAACCGGTAGCGGTTGAGCGTCATTAGCGCGGTTTCGGAGCCAGAAAAGAATCCTGATAGTCCAATCAGTATTACGAGCGATACGAGCAGTATGCCGATGGGAACGTCGTTCAAGTTGAGTGTGAGGGTCCGGCCTGATTGGAATATCTATAAGTATAGCTTGGCGCACTGGCTGTCAAGCAAGCAGGGATTTGCAATATACCATTACAACCAGTGGTTTAGGCGGGAGGCGATAACAGCAGTTCGATGACGAATTTGCTGCCAAAGTAGCCGAGCAGCAGGGAAACAAAAGCGCCAAGCGTGAATCCGGCTGCCTTCTGGCCGCGCCAGCCCCAGCGCAGATGGCCGATTAACAGAATTGCAATCAGCAGCCAGGCAACCAGCGATAATGTGGTTTTATGTACCAGCCGCTGCGCGAACAGATCGTCGAGAAACAAAAAACCGGTGATCAGCGACAGCGACAAAAACACAAAGCTGCTCAGCAGCAGCTGGAAAAGCACCGTTTCCATGGTTTTAAGCGGCGGTAACGCTCTGAGAATACCGCCGGTGTTACGGCTTTTAAGCCGTTTGTCCTGTACAGAGACCAGTAGTGCCTGGCCTGCGGAGATGGTCAGCAGAGCGTATGCGACAACACTTGTCAGTACATGCCACTGAATACCGGGGGCCGGCGTACTGACATTGCGGTACGCGAACAATAGCGACAAACACAGCGCAATGGCGGCCATTGGGAACAGGAACAGCCCGAGATTAATCACTGGACGGCCGATATTCAGTAGCAGCGTCAATACCACAGCCAGCCACGCGGTGACTGACAGGGAATTGAAAAATGACAAATTCAGTCCGTTGTCAGTGACGGTTGAGCCGAGCAGCATCAGCGCGTGGATAACGGCCGCTGTTAGCGCCAGCAGCCATACCATGCGACGCTTTGCGGGTGGGCTGCCGATGGTTTCTGAATCGCCGGCTGCAGTAGTTGAAGCGGTTCTGCGGTACAACAGCCACGCGCTGGCGGCGTACAATAGAATAGCCGCGATTCCAATAGCACTGTTGTCCAGCAGGGAGAATGACATAACGCTATTCTACTGTTGAATTCGCCGTTGACGACAACAAACTTTTGTCGGAACGGAGTAAGGCGGTAAAAATGTATACTTCACCCTAACAAATTTCTTAAATTGCCGGGCGTCGGCAATCAGCGCCGGTTGGTCGGGAAAACGATAAAGCATGTTTGAAAATCTTAGCGAAAGACTGGGTAAAACGGTCAAGAACCTGCGCGGTCAGGGACGTCTGACCGAGCAGAACATCAAGGATGCGCTGCGCGATGTTCGCATGGCGCTGCTGGAAGCCGATGTAGCGCTGCCGGTCGTCAAGCAGCTAATCGATTCCATTCAGGAAAAAGCGCTGGGCCAGGAAGTGATTGGCAGTTTGTCGCCGGGACAGGCGCTAATCAAGGTGGTTAATGATGAGCTTGTCGCGATCATGGGCGAGCAGTCGGAAAGTCTCGATCTTTCCACCCAGCCGCCCGCAGTGATTCTGATGGCGGGTTTGCAGGGCTCCGGTAAGACCACCACCACCGGTAAGCTCGCGCTGCGGCTTCGCGAGAAAGAAAAGCGCAAGGTGATGGTGGTTAGCTGTGACGTTTATCGCCCGGCGGCAATTGCCCAGCTTGAAAAAGTATCGAAAGATGTCGGGGCAGAGTTTTTCCCCAGCAACGCCGATCAGTCACCAATTGATATTGCCAATGCAGCGCTCGCACACGCGAAGAAGCAATTTGCCGATGTGCTGATTGTCGATACCGCCGGTCGACTGGCGATTGACGAAGAAATGATGGCTGAGATCAGCCAGTTGAATAAAGCGCTCAATCCACAGGAAACGCTGTTTGTGGTCGACAGCATGACTGGTCAGGACGCCGCGGCAACCGCCAAAGCGTTTGGCGAAGCGCTGCCGCTGACCGGTGTCATTTTGACCAAAACCGACGGTGACGCCAGAGGCGGTGCGGCACTTTCAGTCAGAGTCATTACCGGTAAGCCAATTAAATTTATCGGCGCCGGTGAAAAAATGGTCGCCCTTGAGGCATTTCACCCTGACCGAATAGCCTCGCGCATTCTCGGCATGGGGGATGTGGTCAGCCTGGTCGAGGAAGTCACCGAAAAAGTCGACCACGAAAAGGCTGAAAAGCTCGCCCGCAAAATGAAAAAGGGCAAGAACTTCGACATGGAAGACTTGCGCGATCAGATGCAGCAAATGCAGCAGATGGGGGGCATGGCGTCGCTGCTCGACAAGCTTCCGGGTGCCGCCAACCTGCCGGATTCAGTGAAAAATCAGGCTAATGACGGCGAAATTCGCCGAACCATTGCCATTATCAATTCCATGACACCGCACGAACGCAAGTTTCCGGCGGTGATCAAAGGGTCTCGCAAGCGCAGGATTGCAATGGGTTCGGGCGTGCAGGTGCAGGACATCAACAAGCTGCTCAAACAGCACATGCAGATGAGCAAAATGATGAAAAAAATGTCCAAAGGCGGGATGAAAAATATGATGCGCGGGCTGAAAGGGCGGATGCCACCGGGCATGGGAATGTAACCTGTTGCATTTTGCCCCGAGATAATTCGTCTTCGGGGCTTTAAAATGGACGTTTTTGTTGTATAGTAATGGGTTTCCCTGAGCCAGTTTCGCTGGCCAGCACCAGAATTACCCGGATAAATCATGGTCACTATCAGACTTTCTCGTGGCGGCGCGAAAAAAAAGCCGTTTTATCAAATCGTTGTCACCGACAGCCGCAACCGTCGTGACGGGCGCTACCTAGAGCGCATCGGTTTCTACAACCCGATGTCACGCAACGAAAACGAAGAGTCTCTGCGTATCGACCTCGAGCGCATTGAACACTGGGTTGGCAATGGTGCGCAGCTTTCAGATCGCGTTGCCAAGCTGGTCAAAATACATCGCGAAAAAGCTGCGTCAGCAGCAGCGGCGTAACTGAGCTTTAGCCGGGCAGGTCAGGTTGAGCGGAAAGTTGCATGGAGCTGTCACCCGACGACGCTGCGGATAGCGCGGGCAACCCCGGGCACGCAACACAAGGCGAAAACAACAGCAAACGCAGTATTGTTGTCGGCAAAATTGCCTCTCCGTTCGGCGTAAGAGGCTGGACCAAAGTACTTTCCTATACCGAACCTGCTGAAGGACTGCTTGACTATCCGGTTTGGCAGTTAAAAAAACAACAGACTGACAAGCGTGTCTCACTGCTTGAGGGCAGAGCACACGGCAAGTTTCTGGTAGTGAAATTCGACGGAATCGATGATCGCGACGAGGTTGCCAGGCTCACCAATGCGCTTGTTGAAGTCACCAGGGATCAGTTTCCGGCAGCTGAACCCGACAGTTATTACTGGGCTGATCTGATCGGGCTGACGGTCGTTACCACACTTGGTGTCGAGCTCGGCAAGGTAGACAGTCTGATGGAAACCGGTGCAAACGATGTGCTGGTAGTTAAGGGAGACAGGGAACGGCTGGTACCGTGGATACAACCCGACGTGGTTCGTGAGGTCAATTTGCACGAACGCCGGATGGTGGTGGACTGGGACCCCGATTTTTGACGGAGCAAAACAGGACGACTGGAGAAACGGCTACTGAAATTTCGGTGGTGACGCTTTTTCCGGAGCTGGTAATGGCAGTTGCCGGCTGTGGTGTGACAGGACGTGCGGTTGAACGGCAGCGGCTTGCGCTTGCAACCTACAACCCGCGTGACTACACAACGGATACGCATCGCACTGTGGACGATCGTCCATATGGTGGTGGGCCCGGCATGGTGATGATGGCAGAGCCGCTCGACGCCGCCATCGACAGCGCGCTGGCGGAAAGTGCAGCGGTACCTGATGTGCCGGTGATTTATTTAAGCCCTCAGGGGCGGACGCTTGATCACAGACTGGTCTGTGAGCTGGCCGGGTTACCCGGTCTGGTGCTGGTTGCCGGTCGGTATGAAGGGGTAGACGAAAGATTACTGACGTCGCGGATTGATCGGGAAATTTCAATCGGCGACTACGTGTTGTCCGGTGGCGAGCTCGCTGCAATGGTGGTTATTGATGCCATTGCGAGACAGTTGCCGGGGGTGCTGGGTCACAGCGATTCAGCACTGCAGGATACATTTGCCGGTACGGGTTTGCTGGAGCATCCGCAATATACCCGTCCGGAACAGTACCGCGGCATACAGGTGCCCGGGGTGCTGACCAGCGGTAACCATGAGGACATTCGACGCTGGCGACGTAAACAGTCGCTGCAACGAACCTCGCGGCGGCGACCGGAATTGCTGGCTCAGGCAGACCTGAGTACCGAAGACCGGCAGTTGCTGAAAGAGATTCAACTTGAAAAAACCGATCGTTCGGGTCACTGAGCGGTCAAGCAGATTAATACGCACGAGACGGAGTGTGAGTGATGAGCAATATAATCGACGCAATTAATGCGGAACAGATGCAAAAAGAAGTGCCTGAATTCGGACCAGGTGACACCGTTGTGGTGCAGGTTCGCGTTAAGGAAGGCTCGCGCGAGCGTCTGCAGGCATTCGAAGGCGTAGTCATTGCGCGTCGTAACCGTGGCCTGAACTCTGCGTTTACCGTGCGCAAAATTTCTCACGGCGAAGGTGTTGAGCGTGTGTTCCAGACCTACAGCCCGCTGGTGGCAGAGATACAGGTCAAGCGTCGCGGTGATGTGCGTCGTTCAAAGCTTTACTACCTGCGTGGTCGCACCGGTAAGGCTGCGAGAATTAAAGAGAAACTATAAGTACGCAGTTACGCGATGCAGTTTGCGTTGCGTCTCGCCGGAGCAGTGTCGGCTACTCCGGTTTCGGACTGTCATACTCAGGATCCAGAATCGGGTATCCGACGAGGTATTGAGGTCAGGCCGGTAGTCCGTATTTAACAGCTTAGTTACTGTCTATGGTCAACCCGCATGGAGCGGGTCGGAGCGCGCCCTATGTCTGAAGTTAAAACCGAAACCAAAGAATTCCAGGCCGAGGTCAATCAGCTGCTGAAGCTGATGATTCACTCGCTGTATTCAAACAAAGAGATTTTCCTCAGAGAGCTGATCTCCAACGCCTCTGACGCCTGCGACAAGCTGCGTTTTGAGGCCGTCGCCAACGACGCGCTGAACGAAGGCGAAGAGCAACTGGCGATTACTGTTTCTTCCGATGCAGACGCACACACCGTTACTGTCTCTGACAACGGCATTGGCATGAATCGCGACGAGGTGATTGCCAACATCGGTACTATCGCCAAATCCGGTACCAAGCAGTTTATGGAATCTCTGACCGGTGATCAGCAGGAAGATGCGCGCCTGATTGGGCAATTTGGTGTAGGTTTTTACTCGGCATTTGTAGTCGCAGATAAAGTCACACTCACCACTCGCAAGGCCGGCGATGATGGGGCCAACGGGGTTCGGTGGGAGAGTGAAGCGACTGGCAGCTACGAAATTGAACAGATCGAACGTGCAGAAAAAGGCACCTCAATAACGTTGCATCTGCGCGAAGACTCGCATGACTACGCCGACAACTGGCGGCTGCGTCAGGTAATAAAGAAATACTCTGATCACATTACCTTCCCGATCATGATGCTCGAGGTGGTACACGCCGACCCCGAGAATGAAGAGGCCGAAAAGAAAGAGCCCGAGCTCGAAAAAGTTAACGATGCCTCGGCACTGTGGACTCGCGCCCGCAAGGATATTTCTGAAGACGAATACAAGTCTTTCTACCGGCAGGTTAGCAGTGACTGGGAAGACCCGCTGGCCTGGTCGCATAACCGGGTTGAAGGCAAGTACGAATACACTTCTCTGTTGTACATTCCCAAAAATGCACCATTTGACCTGTACGATGCACAACAGCAGAACGGCATAAAGCTCTACGC
>CAYZVB010000036.1:6809-13937 GCA_964481315.1 uncultured Granulosicoccaceae bacterium | reverse complement strand
GTTTTTATTATGGACGAGGCAGAGAAGCTAATGCCGCGTTACCTGCGTTTTGTCAGAGGTTTGATCGACTCCAGTGATCTGCCGTTGAACGTGTCGCGGGAAATTTTGCAGAGCAACAAAATTGTTGAAAGTATTCGCACGGCTTCGGTAAAGAAAGTGCTTTCACTGCTTGAAGGCATGGCAGACAAAGAGCCTGAAAAGTACAAAGACTTCTGGACTCAGTTTGGCCGATGTCTGAAAGAAGCACCCGGTGAGGATTTCGCCAACCGCGAACAGGTGGCCGGCTTATACCGGTTTGCATCGACGCACACCGGCACGGATGAACAGTCGGTCGGCTTTGCTGATTACATCGGTCGTATGAAGCCTGGTCAGGACAAAATCTACTACATTACCGCAGACAGTTTTTCCGCCGGTAAAAACAGCCCGCATCTCGAAATATTTGCCAAAAAAGGCGTCGAAGTGCTGGTCATGTACGATCGGGTAGACGAGTGGATGATGTCTTATCTGAACGAATTCGACGGCAAGTCGCTGAGCTCAGTGGCCAAAGGCGATCTCGACCTGGGTGAAATTCAGGACAAAGAAGAAAAAGAGCAACAGGAATCTGTTGAAAAAGAGTCTGAAAAGCTGGTGTCGCGACTGAAGGAAAAGCTCGACGACAAAGTTGCCGATGTGCGGGTTTCGCACCGCCTGACCTCATCTCCCGCCTGTATTGTGTTGGGCGAGCAGGAAATGGCTATGCACATGCAGCAGCTGATGAAGCAGGCCGGGCACGACATTCCGAAAAACAAGCCGACGCTCGAGATTAATCCAACGCATCCTATCCTCAAGAAAATGGATGCCGAGTCCGACGAAGACAAATTCACCGACTGGTCACGCATGTTGCTGGATCAGGCTGTGCTCGCAGAGGGTGGGCAACTTGAAGACGCGGCAGGATTCGTCAGCCGGATCAATGAACTGATTATCGAACTCAGCGCTTGATTGCGACGCTGTCAGTCGGCCAAAAGCAACTATAATTCCACGGATTACCGCAGTAGAATGCGGCACCGACCATCTTCCGACCCGCACTGGTCTGGCCCGCACTGGCGGTTTTGCAGCAGCAGACTCGTGTGGGTTGGAGCAGGCACGATCAATTTACTCGATAACACAAAACGGCCATGAAAATACTTAAAGCGCTAGCGCTGACGAGCGTCATCAGTTCTGCTTTGCTTGTTGCCAACGGGGCAGCAGCAGGGGATCCGGAGGCCGGCAAGCAAAAAGCAGAGACTTGTCTTGGTTGCCACGGTATTCCGAACTATGTGAATACCTACCCGACTTATCACGTGCCGAAGCTGGGTGGTCAGCACGCTGAATATATTGCGGCGGCCCTGAAAGCCTACCAGCAAAAGCAGCGTTCGCACGGCACCATGCACGCCAACGCCGCTTCTCTGACCGACGAAGATATTGCCGATATTGCGGCCTATCTGGCCACTGCCAAATAACCGGAGCATCCTGTGAACATTAAATTACTTCAAACCGGTATGCTTGCGGCCGTTCTGTTGGTTCCTGTTGCGTCAATCGCCGGCGGCGACGCTGCCAAAGGTGAGGAGCTGTCAGCCACCTGTGCAGCCTGCCACGGCGCCGATGGTAACAGCACAATACCCACTAACCCGATTCTTGCCGGCCAGTACGAGAGTTATCTGGAGCAGGCACTGAACGATTACAAATCGGGTGCGAGAAACAATGCCATTATGGCGGGGTTTGCTGCGGCGTTGTCCAAGCAGGACATCAAAGACCTGGCAGCTTACTTTTCGAGCCAGGAATCAACGCTGTACGTGCCTGATCGCTAGGCAGTAATTGAATGTATCAGCCCCAGCAATCGCAGGGGCTGTGACGATTTTTAGTATTTTCGCCCGCGAGTCTATCCGGGGTTGCCCATCAGATCGGGGTTTAGCAGCGGGTCGCTGATCTGAATGTGAAACCCGCGTTGTTCTATGTTGTCCCTGACCACCTGTGGATCTTCCTGTGCAAGCTTTCGCCCGTCGTGTAGCTCAAAAGTCAGCGCCAGCGAGAGTTCTCCCAGTGCCGGTTTGATTGAATCGGGAATAACACTGAAGTTGTCCTTCTCGCCCAGGTAAACGTAGTACCCGGTTTTTTTGCTGCTATTGTAAACGTACACTTCCACAGTGGTTTTCCGGTAGGCTGTCGCAAAGGTCTGTGCGCATAGTATCAGTCGATCGGGTAAGAAAAAATTGTGGTGAATGCTATTGAGTGAAGAAACGCAGACCGTGCGCCTCGACAAATGGTTGTGGTCTGCGCGGTTTTTTAAAACCCGCTCGCTTGCCACCGATGCGGTCTCGTCGGGTAAAGTGCTGGTCGACGGCTCGCGCGCCAAGCCTGCACGTCAGATTAGTGTGGGGCAGAACCTGGTTATCCGCAAAGGACCGTTTGAGTTCTCGGTGCAGGTTTTGCGGTTAATTGAAAAGCGCGTTGGTGCAAAAGACGCCCAAAGCACTTATTCGGAATCTGAAGAGAGCATTGAAAAACGCAATATTCTGCAGGAAAAACTGAAGGATGATCGAATACTGTCTCAGGGTGAGCGACTGGCCGGTCGGCCCAATAAACGCGACCGGCGTTTGATCCACCGATTTAAATCTCAGGATGCTGAATAGCCCGCAGTTGCTGAGTCTGCAACTGCCGTTTTGTTGCTGATACCCAGGTAACACACTAAAATTGCGTAACTGACCAACAAAGAAACCTTATTTTGGAAAATCTGCAAACCGGCACCGACACCCTGTTTGTGCTTCTGGGCGCGATACTCGTTTTGTGGATGCATGCTGGTTTCGCTTTCCTTGAAGTCGGTACGGTCCGCGAAAAAAACCAGGTCAACGCGCTGGTCAAGATAATCGGTGACTTCGGTGTTTCAACAATTGCCTACTTTTTCGTTGGTTACAGCATTGCTTACGGTGTCGATTTTTTTCAGCCAGCCTCTGTACTTGCCGAAGCCAACGGGTATCAGCTGGTCAAGTTCTTCTTTCTACTCACGTTTGCCGCGGCAATTCCTGCGATTGTCTCCGGAGGCATTGCAGAACGCGCGCGTTTTTACCCTCAGCTATTCGCATCGCTGGTGATTGTCGCCATTGCCTACCCGCTGTTTGAGGGGATGGTCTGGAACAATAACTTTGGCTTTCAAACCATGGTTGAAAGCATTGGCGGGCAACCGTTCCACGACTTTGCAGGTTCTGTGGTGGTGCACGCATTCGGTGGCTGGGTGGCGCTGGCCGCGGTCGTTTTGCTCGGCGCCCGCAAGGGTCGCTATACCTCTGAAGGCAGAGAGCTTCTTGCACATCCGCCATCAAGTATTCCGTTTCTGGCACTTGGTGCATGGATCCTGACAGTTGGCTGGTTTGGTTTTAACGTAATGTCGGCGCAGGAAGTCGAAGGTATTAGCGGCCTGGTGGCACTTAACTCTTTAATGGCCATGGTGGGGGGACTGCTGGCAGCGCTTGTCATTGGCCGTAATGATCCCGGTTTTGTGCACAACGGGCCGCTTGCCGGGCTGGTTGCAGTATGTGCCGGTTCCGATGTCATGCATCCGATGGGTTCACTGTTGGTGGGTGCTGTGGCAGGTGGGCTTTTTGTCTGGCTGTTTACGCTCACACAAAACAAGTTAAAGATCGACGATGTACTCGGTGTCTGGCCATTGCATGGCGTATGTGGCGCATGGGGCGGGGTTGCTGCCGGTATATTCGGTAGCGAACGCTTTGGCGGTCTTGGTGGTGTGAGTCTGGTTTCGCAACTGATGGGGACTGCATTCGGAATTGCTATTGCTCTGGCCACCGGCTTTGGTGTCTATGCCCTGTTGAAAGTCACCGTGGGTATCAGGTTAAGTGAAGAGGAAGAGTACCTTGGCGCAGACCTGAGTATTCATAAAGTCTCTTCATCTCCTACTTTCCGGTAAATTCGTTACTAACTCATAGAGTCTGAAACTATGAAAAAAATTACTGCAATCATAAAGCCTTTTAAACTGGAAGATGTTCGTGAAGAACTTTCCAAGGTTGGCGTAAAGGGTGTAACGGTCACTGAAGTAAAGGGTTTTGGTCGGCAAAAAGGACACACAGAGCTTTATCGTGGTGCTGAATATGTCATCGACTTTCTGCCTAAAGTAAAACTCGAAGCAGTGGTTAGTGATAATCAACTCGACGAGTGTGTTGAAGCGATTACCTCTGCTGCAAGAACAGGTAAAATCGGTGACGGTAAAATCTTTATTGAAAATGTCGACCGCGTTATCAGAATCCGAACCGGTGAAGAAAACGATCAGGCACTGTAAAGCAATCTGCTGCTTGTTGATAACCACACTGGCGGGTCAGTCAATTTGAATAGCACCGCTACGGCTCATGTTATCTCTCAAACCGAGCACGAAATAGCTCGTGAGGACATCAGCAAAAACGCGTTAAAGGTACTCGATCGTCTGCACGAAGCCGGCTTCGAGAGTTACCTGGTTGGCGGCGGGGTTAGAGATCTGCTGCTTGGTCGTAAGCCGAAAGATTTCGATGTCTCGACGAACGCCAGTCCTGAAGAAGTCAGAGAGCTATTTAAAAACTGTCGGGTTATCGGTCGCCGCTTCCGGCTGGCGCACGTGGTGTTCGGTCGCGACATCATCGAAGTGGCAACCTTTCGTGCGGCACACAGTGAAGGGGAAGGTGGCGTTACCGGAGATTCCGGACGTCTTGTCAGAGATAATGTTTATGGCGGTACCGTCGCAGACGACGCGGCACGCCGCGATTTTACTGTCAACGCGCTTTACTACAACATCGCCGATGGCAGCGTGCTGGATTTTTATAACGGCGTTGAAGATCTTCGTAATGGCGAATTAAAGTTTATCGGTGAAGCGCAGGCGCGTGTCGTCGAAGACCCGGTACGCGCGTTGCGTGCAGCGCGCTTTGCAGCAAAGCTGGATTTCTCTGTTGCCACTGAAGTGGCGACTGCTATTGACATGTATCACCATAAACTTGCCGATATTCCACCGGCGCGACTGTTTGATGAAGTACTGAAGCTGCTGCAGTCCGGTCATGGACTGGCGAGCCTTGAATGGTTACAGGAACTCGATTTACTGCAATACCTGTTTCCGGCTACCGATGTGCGGCTTAAAAATGGCGATGAAACCGCTCAACAGATCATTCACTTGGCATTGCAGAATACTGACAATCGAATTCGCAATGATCTGGCCGTAACGCCGGCGTTTATTTATGCCGTATTCCTATGGCCTGATGTCTCAGAACTTGCGGTGAAATTTGAGTCCTCCGGCCATCCACCGGTACAGGCGCTGCATATGGCCGCAGATGAAACTGTACCGGCGCAACTTAAGCGTACTTCGTTACCCCGGCGTTTTTCGGTACCCATGCGTGAGATCTGGACATTACAGCCACGCTTTAGGCGCACGCATGGGAAGCGCGCGAAACTGCTGATTGGCAACCCGCGCTTTCGCGCCGGGTACGACTTCCTGTGCCTGCGCGCGCAGGTCGGGGAAGTTGAACAGTCACTTTGCGATACCTGGGAAAAATTACAACAAACGCCGGAGGCACAGGCGGCAATCGAAGCTTCCAGGCAACGCAGTCGTCCGCCTCGACGGACGCGCAGTAAAGCCCGACGCCGCGGTGGCAATCGTCAGCCCGACTAATAGTTATTCCGGAAATTACGTTGCTGTGTAAATCGGCACTTGGCGTGTGGTTTATGCCAGACTGCCGAAATCCCCTGAAAATGTGAGACCACCCGTGGAACATTCACTCAGATACGTCGCAGTTGAAGGCCCGATTGGCGTGGGTAAAACGACGCTGTCCCGACGCCTGGCCAAGTCACTGCGCGGCAGGCTGATTCAGGAAGCGCCGGAGAAAAACCCGTTTCTCGACGCTTTTTACCGCGATCCGGAACTGTACGGATTGCCAACGCAGCTGCAATTTTTGATGAATAGGCGGGAATCTTTGCGCTATATGGCGGAGAATCTGAGCGAGTCGCCTTTGTGGGTGTCAGATTTTCTTTTTGCCAAAGACCGACTATTTGCCGGCCTAACCCTCGACGCACCGCAGTATGATCTGTACAACTCAATTGCCAATGAACTGGCATTTGATCTTGTGGTGCCGGATCTGGTGGTGTATTTACAGGCACCGGTTGAGGTTTTATACGATAGAATTGAGAAGCGGGGGAAATTGTCAGAGCAGGCGATCGCCAGTAATTATATCGAACGGTTGCAAAGGGCCTACACCGAGCTGTTCTACAACTACACCGACACACCTGTATTGATTGTTAACGCAAGTGAGATTGATTTTGCCGGCAATGACAGCGACTATGAGCAATTGCTCCGGCAAATCACAACAATCAATGCCGGCAGGCATTATTTTAATCCAAGCACAGAGCTGGCATAGGCTGGGCAGAAATCTAGGGAGACAACCTCTTGGCAGACTCGCAAATATTGCGTATCGGTATGTTGGAGGATGACGCAGATCAGGCAAATCGCGCGAGCGGATGGATCACTGAACGTGGCCATCATTGCGAAGTCTTTCACGAATCCGAGAGTTTTCAGCGGGCCTTTCGCAAGACCAGCTATGACGTAGTGACGCTGGATTGGAATCTGCCCGATGGCACAGGCATAGAAATCCTGACCTGGCTGCGGCAGAGTCTCGTGAGTGATGTGCCGGTGATCTTTATCACCGCCCGTCAGGCAGAAGCTGACATCGTATCTGCGCTTGAGAAAGGCGCTGATGATTATCTGGTCAAGCCGGTCAGGCAGTTTGAGTTGCTGGCCCGCATTGGCGCACTGGCGCGTCGCGCCCAGCCTGAGACCGAGGTGCTGGAGTATGATCCGTATGTGTTCGACACCAGCAACAGACAAGTAAGCGTCGATGGTGAGGCCGTTAAGCTTACAGAAAAGGAATACGATTTAGCATTGTTTCTTTTTCGCAACCGCGGGCGGGTTTTGTCGCGTCAGCATTTGCTGACTTCCGTTTGGGGAACATCGGCAGAACTGAACACTCGAACTGTCGATACTCACGCCAGTCGATTGCGTAAAAAATTGAAACTTTCCGCAACCGAAAAATGGAAGCTTACTAGTATTTACCAACATGGGTACCGGCTGGAAGAACGCACTCTGGTCTC
>CAYZVB010000036.1:0-6709 GCA_964481315.1 uncultured Granulosicoccaceae bacterium | reverse complement strand
GTAATCGCTGGAGAACTAACATGAAACAAGGTTTAACACGGGGGTATCGCCACGCGTACACCGCTGGCAGCCTGTTGTTGTGTCTGCTTTGTTCTGCTCAGGTGCTTGCTCAGGCCGAGACCCAGATCAAAGCAACCGATCAGGACATTCGCATTGTTGTGAAAGAGGGTGATGTTCTGTCTTCGATTGTGCAGCAGGTGATGGGGTCTTCTGAATTCTGGGAAAAGGTGGCCGAGCACAACAAAATTGAATCGCCGCAGTCGCTGCAGCCGGGGGATCTGGTGGTATTCCCGAGCAGTCTGGTACAGAAAAGAAACTTTGCCCGGGCTATTTTTACCAAAGGCGAGGTTTCACTGACCAGTGCCATGGAAAAAACCACAACAGCGCTTAAGAAGCGAGATAAAGTGTTCATTGGAGATGTTATCAGTACCGGCAAAGACGGATTTGTCAGCTTGTCTTTCAAAGGTGAGTCACTGGCCAATATACAGCCTGAAAGCCGTATACAGGTGGTCGAATTTGACTGCTTCGACACCGAAAGATCCTGTGTTGTAAACCTGGCGGCATCATCCGGACAAATGGATTTCAACGTCCGTAACGTCGGTTTCAAAAAACCAGCCAGTTTCTCGGTAGACACGCCTTATGCCTCGGCTGCTGTCCGCGGCACCGATCTCGATGTTGAAGTGACCGATGGGAGCGCGGTTGGCGTAACGTCCGGCGAGATACTGGTTACCGCAAACGGTCGGTCGGCAAGTGTACCTATAGGCAAAGGAACGCTTGCGGGTGAACGGCGCTCGGTCACAACGCTGTACGATTTGCGTAAAGCGCCGGTGTACAACGAATTTATTCGCATGAGTTCTGAGGACTTTCTGGCCTGGGCACCCGTCGAAGATGCTGCTTCTTATAAAGTGGTACTGGCGACTACCGAGTCAATGACAGACATTATCGAGTCCCGCTCTACCGGTAATACTTACACTGCCATGCAACCTGAAGCGCAACAGTTTTACCTAAGCGCCCGTGCTCTTGATGAAAACGGTCTGAAAGGTTTTAAAGGCATTAGAAAGATCGATCAGGTAGAGATTGATGAATCCGCCGAAGCACCTGAACTTGAAATAGAGTTGAGTGCGACAGCACTTAAAATCGTCAATACTGGCGCAATTGGTACTGAAGTCCATGTCGGTAGTGAGCTTGAAACTATTGACGGTTTAGATCACCTGATTCGCTACGACGCGTATGACGTCGCTGCGGGCGGAACACTGGAACTCGACGCCGAGCCTGACAAAGATATTTTTATTACCTCGCGGGCGGTGGTCGGCACTGCTGTTTCGCGCTATGGAAATATCTACGAATTCAAAGGGCGCGAACAGTAAACCGCACTAACTGATGGCTGTACACGAATCAGATGTACAACGCCGTGGTCGGTTTGGTTACTGGACGCTAATCGGCTTTTATTTATTTTTCGGGTTAATCACCATGCTGCTGCATCGCGGCGAGGTAACCCTGAAAATGGACCGCCTGATTTACGACAGCTGGGTGCGTTTGCATCAGTCAGATGCACCGGAAGACCTCATTATTGTCGGCGTAGACTCCGACAGTGTGCAACAGAATGGTCGGTGGCCGTGGTCAAGAACCGATCAGGCACAGATAATTGAAAACCTTTCTGAAGCCGGTGCACTTGTTGTACTGATCGATATCCTTTACTCCGAACCCAGCAAGGAAGATCCGGCTGCAGATGCTGCGCTGGCATCGGCTATTGAGCGTTCGGGGCGCGTTATTCTGCCTATTCATACCGAAGGCAAAGGACTGCTGCGCGGTGGTGAAACGCTGCCTATTACTTCGGTGCTTGAAGCATCGACAGAGCTTGGGCATATCTTTTTACCCATCGACTCGGACGGGATTGTCCGACGGGTATTTTTGAAAGCCGGCTTTAAACATCCGCACTGGCCAATTTTGTCGCTGGCGGCGATGGAAAGCCTCGGTATTGCACCGCAGGAACTCGCCGGAGTGCGAACCGAACGCGAAGATGTGGCAACGCAATGGGTTGGCGACTACGAAGTGATGATTCCGTTTCACGGCCCCAAGAGCACCTTTCGTACAGTGCCCGCCTACGATGTGTTGTCGGGAAATTTTGATCGCGACCTGTTTAACGGCAGCACTGTTTTTCTGGGTTTGACTGCAACCGGACTTGGCGATGCGGTACCGACACCGATTTTCGGTGTTGATCAGCCGCTGCCCGGTGTTGAAGTGCATGCCAATATCTACAGCTCATTGCGCGCCGGTACACTAATCGGGCAGGCAGATGTCTGGCTGGCCTATCTTTTGGTTGCTGTGCTGATTGCTCTGTTGTTAATGATTTATTCCAGGCTCAGGCCGCGTTGGGGATTACTTGCCACTATACTGCTGGCGCTGGTACCGGTTGTGCTGAGCTTTGCCCTATATCGAGTGGCGAATATCTGGTTTCCCCCGTTGCTCACCGCTATTCCAATTTTGCTCGCGTTTCCGCTGTGGAGCTGGCACAGACTGGAATTTGCCACGCGTTTTTTACGCGCCGAAACCAACAAACTGGCGATCTACGATGATGACCTTGGCCTCAGTGCAACGCAGCCGCTGGTCAATCTGTTTCAAAGTGCGACAACCCATCTCGATTTACAGCAGTGGTTTTTGGTTGCTGACGACACCTTGCAATCCAGCGCTAACCTGCTGGCAGTTGATCACAACAAGATCAATAACCTCGAATGGTCTATTCGTGATGGTTTGTGGGTTAAGCGGTTCCCATCTGAGAAACCGTTTGTGGTTGGCTTTTTGTTTGAAAGCCAGTTAATGAATCAGCGATTTGCAGAGTTTATAGACAGTGCCTCCAGAGTACAGAGTCGCATTTCATTGCCCAATACCGGCGGTACCATCGAAAGCCTGCAAACTGATGCCGATCGACTGAGTAAGCAGAATCAGCATATCCTGCAGCTTAAAGTGCTGAACGACAACATTTTTGCCGGCAGCCCAACAGGGCTTATTGTGTGGAATGCCGTCGGTGAGATGATGCGCTGTAACGAACTGGCCGATGAAATGTTCGATCAGGTATCCCTTGAAAATAAGACGGTAGAGGAATTCTTTGTAGAGCTTGGTAAAGACCCGCACGTGCTCGATAAAGAAGCGTTTGATTCGATACTGCTGGAAGGAAAAAACTGGCAGGTCAATCATGTGCGCGGGGACCGCGAGCTGGTAATTGATTTTAATGTGCTCGGGGAAAATCTAACCGACCGGCTAATCGTAGCCAGTGCCGTAGACCTCAGTGAAATAAGACGTGCTGAAAGACTGCGCGGACAATTGATCGAATACTTGTCTCACGATTTGCGATCACCGTTAATTTCTTCGCTGTATCTGGTTTCCCAGGAGCGTGAGCAGGCAGATGCTGAGCGAGACATCTCTCCTTACCTGCAGGTGGAGTCGAACATCAACAAAACGCTCAAAATGATTGACGATCTTCTCGGCCTGACGCGCGCCGAACATCTCGAGGTTGATCAGCTGCAGCCGGTGTTCTTTGAAAACATTATTGAGAGCACCATTGATCAGCTGCTGCCACAGGCGCGACAGAAAAACATATCGCTTGATGTCAGCGATATAGATCAGGATGTATGGGTTACCGCCGATTCCAGTCTGCTTGAGCGTGCATTTATCAATATCGTCGGTAACGCTATTAAGTATTCGCCTGAAGATACTCGCGTCAGCATTGTTACCCGTATCGAAAATAATGCATGGATCGTATCTGAAGTCACCGATGAAGGTGTCGGTATCCCTGCTGACCGCATTGGCAAACTGTTTGAGCGATTCCATCGCGACCCGAATGTTCAAAAGCAATTCAAGGGTACCGGGCTTGGGCTTGCGTTGGTTGCAACCGTTATTCGCGAGCACGGCGGCAGTGTCGAGGCGAAAAGCGTCGAAAACCAGGGAACAACAATTGTCATACGCCTGCCGGTGCTCGACATCGAATCAGAAGACGCCGTGGTCAGTGCTTCTGCGTGATGCAGGTCGCGTGAGTCGCGGTACCAATTAACAACTTGTTGAAAAATTGTGATCTGGTTCCGAACTCATAAAAGGTTTTAGCGTGTAGACTTGAACACGTCGGGCACAGCGATGCCCGATGTATTTTGTCGCAGCTGTACACTGAAGTACGTAGTAACCGTTACCGTACGTTGCGGTAAAAAGTTGTTTTAGTCAGGCAGCACCATGTTGTCTGAACTAATACATATCTTGAAGTATTGAAGTAGAAATATGAGGTATATGAGGTATATGATGTTTAAAAAATCCAGAGATGCCCTGGCCGCAGTGCTATTGGCTTTCGTTTGTTCTTCTCCTTTCGCCGCTCAGCTGGTTAACGTAAACACCGCTGATGCAGTGACACTTGCTGAAAATCTCAACGGCATTGGTACTGCCAAAGCGCAGGCGATTATCGAATATCGCAAGCTGCACGGTAATTTCACGGGTGTCGACGACTTAATCAAAGTAAAGGGCATCGGCAGCAAGCTGGTTGAGCGAAACAGTGCTGTTATTTCTTTTGGAAACAGTGTTACCACTGCTGCGTCCGCCGGTGACACTATCAAGTCAACGGCAACCGGCACTGCTTCCACTGCCAACAAAACGTCGACTCCGGCGTTGCCTGCAGCTAACTAATAAGTTCAACTGACAGGGATTTTCGCGCCTGTCTCAAGGCCGCAGCACTGTGTCTGCGGCCACTTTTGCAGTCACTGAATATTTACATTCTGTCATGCGTATTGCCGGCATTTTGGTGTCTTATTGGCCTTCCGCGTTTTGAGAAGGGCAGTCAATGTTAGAAGAATTCAAGAAATTTGCCCTCGGTGGCAATATGGTCGATATGGCAGTGGGTATCGTCATTGGTGCGGCCTTTGGAACTATCGTGGCAAGCCTGGTTGAAGATATTCTCATGCCGCCGATTGGTTTGCTGTTGGGTGGCGTCGACTTCAGTAGTTTATTTCTGGTGCTGAAAGAAGGCGCTACACCTGCGCCGTACGCGTCGCTTGCAGCAGCCAAGTCAGCCGGGGCTGTTACTATCAACTGGGGTAGTTTCATCAACACCTTAATCAGCTTTCTGATTATATCTGCAGCAATATTTATGGTGGTGAAACTGATCAACAAAGCCCGCAATGAACAGGAAGAATCAATCGATCCACAGATCGCGCTGCTTTCTGAGATCCGCGATCTACTCAAAAGCAGGCATTGATTTTGCCGAACACCGCTAAGGCGGTGTTGCTGCATTAATCTTTTCAGGCGCTCCTGTGACTGAGTTCTTCAAACTTCGATTTGGCTTTTTCTTATTAGCGTTATTCACCGGCCTTATTGTTGGCGTTACAACGGTTGCGCTAATCGAGTGCATTGTTTACCTGCAGGACTTTCTTTTTGCCCGTGGTGAAAATACCGACCGTATAGCCTGGCTTGCCAATAAATCGGATTGGACCATTTTTCTGGCACCGGTTGTTGGCGGTGTTGTGGTGGGGCTGATCCTTCGGCAAATGCCGGAGCAGCGCTTCCATGGTATTGCCGATGTCATGGAAGCGAGCGCCATGCGTGCCGGCAAAATGGATGTACGTTCCGGTGGTATTGTCGGGCTGGCCACGCTGGTATCTCTTGGTTCCGGTGCGCCGCTAGGTCGTGAAGGGCCGGCAGTGCACATAGGTGCTTCTATTACTGCATGGCTTGCCGAGAAACTTGGCCTTGATCGAACGCAGTCTATTGCATTGCTTGGTTGTGCCTCTGCCGCTGCAGTCACGGCATCGTTTAATACACCAATAGCCGGTGTTTTGTTTGCGCTTGAAGTGATAGTTGGTTATTACGCACTGCGGGTATTTGCCCCGGTGGTCATTGCTGCGATGGGTGCAGTGATTGTCAGGCACAGCGTCTACGGCAATGGTCCGGAGTTCACGATTCCCGACTACGAAATAGGTTCGTTATGGGAGTTGCTGGTTTTTGCCATACTTGGTTTTGTTGCAGCGCTATTGGTTCAGTTGTGTATTTTTATTGTCATTACAACGCAACGTGGCTGGTCGAAAGCAGGTGTGCCGTTTTGGATGCGACCGACCTTTGCAGGTGTGGTCATTGGATTGGTGGCGTTAAATTATCCGCTAATACTTGGTGTGGGCTACGAAGGCACTGCGCTTGCGTTAAACGAGAGTCTGGAAGTAAAAATGATTTTCGGATTACTCATTGCAAAAACTGTCTGCGCTGCAATAGCGCTTGGCAGTGGATTTGCCGGTGGTGTGTTCAGTCCCAGTCTTTTTATCGGCGCAATGCTGGGTGGCGGATTCTGGTTTCTAATCAGTTTCCTTGGAGGTAATCTTGTGTCAAGCCAGGGTGTTTACTCTGTGGTCGGGATGGCAGCTATCGCATCAGCCATGCTCGGTGCGCCGATATCGACACTGTTGATTGTGTTTGAGTTAACCATCGACTACGACCTGGTAATAGCCGTCATGCTTGCTTCGGCAATGGCCACCACTTCTATGCAACTTATGCCGTACGGGTCTTTTTTCCGCTGGCAGTTATCAAAACGCGGTATCAACTTAAATACCGGTCGTGATCAGAGTTTGCTGCGAACCAGAACCATTGATGACCTGGTGTCGAGTAACTACATTGAAATTGCCCCCGATGCCTCATTGAAAGATGTGGAAGCGGCGATGTTCGCTGTTTAAAGCTATGTTGCGGT
>CAYZVB010000035.1:4251-23252 GCA_964481315.1 uncultured Granulosicoccaceae bacterium | reverse complement strand
TGACGACTGTGGCTGTGAAAAGTTTGTCACCGAACTTTCCGCACGCCCCACTAGCCAAGCATCTCGCGATTAATCGATTGCATATCGCACACCCCGAGTTGGGCAAGCGCAATACTGATTTCATCTGCCAGCAGTGATTTCATTTCCCCAAGGCCGCGCTCTCCGCCGGCGGCAATTGCAAACAGAAACGGCCTGCCAAGCAGGACGTAATTAGCCCCCATGGCATAAGCCTTAACAATATCTTCGCCGCCACGCAGCCCGCTGTCATAGAACAATGGATATTCAGGGCCGACTGCCGTCCGGATAGCAGCAAGCATGTCGATGGCCGGAGGCGCGCTCTCGAGCTGCCGTCCACCATGGCTTGACACCTGAATCGCGTTAACCCCGAACGATTTAATCCTTACTGCGTCATCTGCATTTAAAACACCTTTCACAACCAGATTACCGTGCCATTTTTCACGAAGTCGCTGCAGCAAAGACCAGTCTGCCCCGGCGCGACTGGCAGTTCGATCAAATTCACCGAACTTGCCACCAAAGTTAGCAAGCTCCGGACGACCTTTAGCAATTGTAGTCAGAGACCAGACCGGATGACACGCAAAGTCGATAAACTGCTGCGGACCGATTTTAAAAGGCATTTTAAACCCGCGTCTTAGCTCACGCGGTCGGCGCCCGACTTCGGGAACATCAACAGTTAATACCAGCGTTTCATAGCCGCATGCCCGGGCCCGATCAAGTAACTTGTCAGTCATTGATTCGTTGCCGCTGAAGTACAACTGGAACCAGGCATTGCCCTGCGCTGCTTCAATAATATTTTCAAGTGACGTGGAAGCGGCGGTAGAGGCACCGGTGGGAATATTTTCACTGGCAGCAAGTCGCGCCAGCATTAAGTCAGCGCCCGGTGCAGACAGGTTGCACATGCCCATAGGCGATATTCCAAAAGGCAAACCTGCAGAACGACCAAACAGTTCAACCTCGAGCGAACGGTGTTCTACATTGTTCAGTACACGCGGCTGCAAGCGCAGGTCGCGAATGGTGTTGCGGTTAAGCAGCTCCCCGTACCCTTCACCGGCGGCACCATCAATGTAATCAAACACCATCCAGGGCAAACGACGCTTTGCAAGTTCTCTTGCATCTTCACAGGAGTGTATGGTGGCCACGTCAGGTATTTTTTCGCATGTGTTTAGTAAAGGTTGGAACTCTGCAGCAATTTAGCCGCGTGCTTAAAAGAGGCTAAGCCGTACTATACAACTTCAGGTCCAAACGGCTTGATCAGCTTAGGTAATAACGTTAGCACTGCCAGCAATGCCACAAACATGGCAAGCGCTGTCAGCAGCCCGAACAGAATCGTTGGAATGAAGTTTGAAAATACCAGAATCGAAAAACCGAAAATAATGGTGATTGATGTATAAAGCACCGCACGGCCGATGTTTGCATGGCAAATACGCATGGTGTCATTGTAGTTGCGGTTTTTAGCAAACTCCTCACGGAACCGGTAAATGTAGTGAATGCTGTTATCAACAGCAATACCAATGGTTATCGTGGCGATGGTAATAGTCATCATATCCAGCGGTATACCGGCAAGCCCCATAATCCCGAGCACGGTTGCAGCGGCAAGTGCATTCGGAATAATCCCGATAACAGCAAGCATTAGCGACCGGAACAACACCATAAACATAATGGCTATACCCAGCAGTACAGCACCAATGGTTTGAATTTGCGATTGAAACAGACTCTGCAGCATATTGTTGTACAGCACCAGGATTCCGCTCACTATAGATTTATCTGCAGGCACGCCAACGATTTGCTGCAGGTCGCTGTTAATTTTCTCGAGCAGTTCTTTACGCCTCAGATCGGGTAGCGAATCTTTAATACGAATAGACACTCTAGCTTCGTTGGTGTCGATAGAGATATACGGTTCAATGACCTGCTCTCGAATATCTGTAGGGATTTTCTTGTACAGAATTGCCATTTCAAATGGAGTGAACTCAACACCGTCATTAATGCTTTCACCGGCCCTGAGAATGGATGCCAGTGACAGCACCTTGCCAACCTCCGGCACTGAATCGAGGTAATCGTGTACCGCCTTAATACGCTCTATTTTGAACGGTGTAAACCAGTAGTCTGCAGGATCAGACTCCTCCTTGATGAGTTCGAGTTCTTCGCAGTACTCTTTCTCGTCTTCATCCATCTGACTGGTGTCAGCGCACTCTTCATCTTCAGGTTCTGTGAGATCAAGCAGTACATCAAGCGGCGTGGTTCCACCAAGCCGCTCATCAATAAGCTTCATGCCCTGGTAAATTTCAGTATGTTCTCGAAAGTAGTTGATAAAGCTGTTTTCGACCTGCAGTCGCGATATGCCGAGCATACTCAGTGCCGCCAGAACTGCCGCAACCAACAACACCACGCTGCCGAAGCGTTGCGTAAAACCGGCCAGCCAGGCAGTTGCTGCTAACGGTTTGTCGGCGCTGGCATCGTTGTCCAGCGGGCCCAGCCACACCAGCAATGCCGGAAACAATAGAAATGACGTAAGGAATGTCACTACCAGACCGATCGACATCATCCAGCCGAAATCGATCACCGGCTTAATGCCGCTGAACACCAGTGAGCTGAATCCGATAATGGTGGTCAGTGCAGTGTACAGGCAGGGCCAGAACATGCGACGCATTGTTACCCATACCTGATCGATATGGTTGTCCATTGGTTCAGTTATCCGCAACTGACGATACCTCACAATCAAATGCATATTCATGGACATAGTTAGAATAAGCATAAGAGAGATGAAATTCGAAGAGATAACGGTAACCTTCCACCCTGCAAGCCCGAGCAGCCCAACCATCAGTAATCCGCTGAATGCACAGCTTGCAATTGGCAACGCAACCCATCTGACACGTCGGAATATCAGCGCAAGTATCGCGATAATAAACAACAGCACACCTATGCCGAATGTCACCAGATCACGGCTGATATAGCTGATCATGTCATCCGCCACCATTGGTACGCCGCCGAGGTGCAGTTGTGCGTTATCCCGGTAGTTATCCAGAATACTGCGGATAGCAGCGATATCGTTGTGGCGTTGCTGATTAAACGCATCACGCAACTCGTCATACTGCTGGTTGATAGTATTGAGCTGACTCTGTTGTTCTGCACTCAGCCCGGTCTCGATAGCGGCGAGTCTTAGCGCCGAACGCTCGGCAAACACAGCCTGCAGTTCCGGGTTATCTTTAAGTGTCAGTAGCATGGCTGAGGTGCCACCGTCTTCACTGAGCAATAATTCACTAAACACCGGGCTTGTGGAAAGCTCGGCTTTTATAGCTGCGCGATCGATATCTGGATGGGTTTCCATTGTGGGGACCGACTCGGCAAGCTCGGAAAGTTCGATCCCGGAACTGGTCAGGAGCGGCGCTTCAAACAGTGAAAACACCGATTCAACCGACTCGATTTTACTAAGTCGGTCACGCAGTTCCCGCAGGTTGGACAGCGAATTATCGGCAAACATTTCCGTCTGCGGTGTGTAGGTAACAACCAGTGAGTCCTGCGTGCGGTAGCGCTGTTGCGCCTCACGAAAAGTCTGCAGATCTTTATCGTCTTCCAGAAGCAGGGAATCGGCTGAGGCATCAAGTCTGAAGTGCTGCGCCTGAAACGCGAAAAACGCCAGCAGCAACACCAACAGTGATATCACCGCAACGGGCCACCCGAGTACAACTCGCCGATAGATCGCGGGAAGGGCCGGATTACTCATGGGACTCTCGGTAGCGTAAGTGAATGGCAGACACTTCTATAATATCGCTACATCACTTTAAATGCGCAGATTCGCGGTGGAATCTCTCTCACTAGTCATGTCAGCGGAGCAGGATACCAGGACAGGTACCTTGCACAAAGCACGTTCAGGCAGCTTTTGAAGCCGGCGGTTTGCTAAGCCACTTGCGAACCAGTGCATGCAGGTCGTCCATAATTACCGGCTTGCTCATGAAATCGTCCATGCCGGCCTGCAGACACTTTTCACGATCCCCCTGCATGGCATTCGCTGTCAGCGCAATAATAGGACAGGCAGCGAGTTGCATAGTCTTTTCGTACTTTCTAATTTCAGCAGTGGCGTCGTAGCCGTTCATTTCCGGCATCGATACATCCATAAACACCAGGTCGGGTTTGAACTCACCATACGCCTTAATGCCCAGCACCCCGTTGTTGGCAAATTCAATGTCCAGTGCATCGTCATCGAGCATACCGGAGATCACCAGCTGGTTTACCTCGTTGTCTTCGACGATTAAAATCTTCCGGCGCTGACTGCCGGCCAGAATACTGCGCGACTGCTGATCGGTCTGGTTATCACTGCGATCATGCTCCGGCTCCTGCGATAACGCTCTGGCCACAGTCTGCTTTAAAACCTCGGCGCGAGTTGGCTTCAGCATACAACCGGCAAAGCCCAGTTCCCTGATTCGTTCTTTTTGAGTCGACTGATCTACTGATGAAAGTAGTAATACCGGAATTGTCGCAAGCACATCAATTTCTTTAAACCGCCTGCACAACTCATGGCCATCCATACCCGGCATTTGAAAATCAAATATTGCCACATCAACCGGGTGATTTGCGCCATGCTCAGCTGTAGCCACATCGATAGCCTGCTTGCCACCCTGCGCCGTTACAACAGACATTCCCCAGCGGGTAACCTGACGACTAAGTATTTCGCGGTTGATCGGTAAGTCATCGACGATCAAAACTTTCTTACCACTGAAATCGACGGTCGGTTCGTTCTTGTCTTCTACAAATTCAGCGCGATCAACCGGCAGCCCAATCGTGAAGAAAAACTCCGAACCGACGTTTTCTTTTGAGCTAAGCTTAATCTCCCCACCCATCAGATTCAGAAGTTTGCGGGTGATTGCGAGGCCCAGACCAGTACCTTCGTACTTGCGGTTACTGGCGCCGTCGACCTGTTCGAATTCTTTGAATACCGCACTTTGCTTGTGCTCGGGAATTCCAATGCCGGTGTCCCGCACACTGAATTTTAGCTGGGCAATACCGTTTTTAACCTCACCGATAACCGATACCAGCACATGCCCACGCTCGGTAAACTTAATGGCATTACCGGTCAGGTTGGTCATTATCTGTCGCAGTCTGCCAACATCACCAATGTACCTGTCAGGCAGCTCGGGCGAGTAATTGATAACGAGTTCAATGCCTTTAGCGTGGGCGCGTGTTGCAAGCAGCGCTGCAACATCATCCATCGCTGCACGAAGGTTGAAACTGTCCGGATCAAGCTCAAGCTTACCCGCCTCTATCTTCGAGAAATCCAGAATATCATTAATGATTGTCAGCAACGCAAGTCCTGACTTTGAGACCGTAGAGGCATACATACGCTGCTCTGTCGACAACTCACTGTCGAGCAACAACTCGGTCATCCCAATCACGCCATTCATTGGCGTTCTAATTTCATGACTCATGTTGGCCAAAAATTCAGACTTGGCACGATTGGAAGCCTGCGCTTCGTTGCGCGACTTCCTGAGTTCTTCCTCACGAACAGCCAGAGCAAGCTCTTTGGTTTTTACGTCTGATACATCGGTTTTCATATCGACGATATGACCGGTATCAAGTTTCGCCACCAGTAACTGATAGTGGCGACCTGTGCGTTTGTTATAGATGGTGCGTGAGCTTGTTGATTCTATCTGTTCTTTGCGTGTAGCCAGAATCTGCTCGACCGTAGTTTCAAGCTTTGAAGAATCTTCAACATTTACTTTCGCGGATTGCCTGATCAGCTCTCGCTCGGGCATCCCTACCGCGATATTCCCGCCAAGATCACTATGAAAGCGGTTCGCCGCTTCATTGAACTGTACGACCTTATGGTCTTTGTCAAAGATGATCAGCGGCGCGTCGACAACGTTGAGCGCGTTCATCATCAGGTTGTAGGCGTCGAGACTTTTCTTTTGAAACAGGATCATCGGCAAGCCGATACCGACAATCAGCACCGTGGTGATGACACCCGCCACGACTGACAGTTGCTCCCGCGAAAGCACCAGATTAACCAGGGTGATAACCACAGTCGCGCCGGCAGTGACAGCCACTATCAGCATCAGGAACGACAGTATAAACAGCCTCTTCTTAATGCTCGACTTACTGAAACGCTGATCTATCGACGCAAATGACACATCGATATTTCCCGCCTTATCTTGTTGCGGTGTTTTTGTTGGCATTCAGTTCAACATCCGGATTTGTTAGAAGACCGGTTCCCATACCGCTACCATATTCCCAACCCATGGAATCGGCCAATCCGCAGATTAACTGAGTTCTGCCACTGGCAAGTGCCGTTTATCCATGTTGAATTGCGAACTGAAGCCGCCTGAACATGGCAGCAAGGCCGCCCAGACTAAGTTGTTCAAACCGACGATGTGCACCAAATCACAAAATCTTAGAAGTGCTGCTAAAGCTGCCCGCGCGCATTGCTAACAACCTCTGCCAGCAGATCAACCAGTTGTTCAAGTGATTTGTCACCAAGCGCTGCCTGCTCCTGTTGCTGACCGTGTTCAAACAGGTGTCGCACACGCTCGTGGCCTCCATCGGTACCGGAAACAGTACCACCATCGTTAGTCAGCAGGCACAGTCCGTCCTGCTGTAAAACAGCGAGTGAATCTTTCAGAGACTCTCTGTCGAGGAAGGTGCGATCCTGCAAGTCCTGAAAATCCCGCGATACTCTGCCATACAGCGACGCCAAAATTCGCCACTGCGGAATACTCAGGCCGCTCTCACGAACACCGGCATGAAACTGCCGACTCAATTCGTGGTATGCACGCGCCAGGTTGTACAGTAGCAATCGATCTACCGGGCTGTCGGTTTCTGCAGGGTGCGACTTAAGATCACCGGTGGTGCGAATCGGACTCGCGGTAGCATAGGCACCCTCTGAAAATACCAGTGCTTCCCGGTTGCGACGCTCCATACCACAGACTTCACCTACAATTATCCAGTGATCACCACCTTCGTAGACAGCCCACTGCCTGCAATCAAACCGCACAGCATACTGCTGCAGTACGGGCACACCGTTGTCATCGTGGTGAAAGTCAGTTTCGGCGAACTTATCGATGCCCTGGGTTGCAAATTGGTTTGAAAGTGCCTGCTGATCCGCACCAAGCACATGGATCGCATAGTGCCCTGCATGCCGGAACACATCCGCCGAGTTTGCGGTTTTGGTAACACTCCACAACACCAGCGGCGGTTGCATCGATACTGAGTTAAAGCTCGATGCAGTCATGCCACAGTTTTCACCGCTTTCTGCGCGTGCGGTAACAACCGTTACACCGGTGGCAAAACTCGACAGGGCGGTCCGAAACTCGCGTGCATCGATAGTACTGTTCGTCATTGCCCGCCCTCCGCAGTGTTCAATTAACTTTTTAGCAGTTCATCAACACGGTCGATCATGTCATCGCGGTTGTACAGATCAAAGTACGCAGACTGCATCAGAATAGGCGGCCCGAAGAAAAACCGTTCGTACAATGCCTGACGATTGCCAAAACCGGAAACGGCTACATCATGTGCCAGTCGATAAAGGGCTACGCGATCTTTTGACTCAAGATTAGCGACCTGGAAATACTGTTCGACATCGGCCGACATGGCGTTGGAAAAATCCGCCTCGGCCGGTGTTGCCATTAAAGATGAAGAACCAAGTAACTGCAGAATTTCAACCATACGCGGATACATCTTTGGATAAAGGTTGCGGGACGTATCGAGAGGTCGGCGCTGCGGCATGTAGTAGCCGTATTCGTTTTTCTCTGCATGTGCTTCAGCGGAGAAAAGAAACGCACGAATACTTTCTGCCATCATCATGACTTCACTGATCAGGCTCTTGGTGTGCAAATCTTTATCCTTACCGGTCGCCTTGGCAATGGCACACATTAATCCAACCATAAACTCGGACTTGGCAAGTTTGCCTGCCGCCACCTGATGCGCCATGTGCACAACAGCATGCGTGGCACCGAAAGCCTGATTACATAACTCCGGCTGACCGTACATAAAAATGCGTTCCCACGGCACCAGTACGTTATCAAATATCACCACCGCATCCATTTCTTCGTAACGCGAAGAAAGCGGTGCATCAAAGGTGCTTTTGCCATGATCGTAAGTATCACGGCACAGCAACTTTAACCCTTTGGTGGCAATAGGAATGGCAAATGCAAATGCGAACGGAATGTTCTCTTCCGATGCGCGCAATACAGTCGACGGAAACACTTCAATTTCGTCGGCAAGCGGGCCGAGTGTTGCCAGCAAACGCGCACCTTTAACAATAATGCCGGCGTCGGTTTCCTTAACCACATGCAGTGCAACCTCGTCGTTGAATTTACCCTGTGAAGCCTGCTGGTGTGACACCGAAGGATTCACCAGCGTATGCGTTAGTACCTTATCGTTCTTACGAACATAGTCGTAATAGGCAACCATGTTCTTTGCGAAGTCTGCCTGGCCTTTAGTACCTTGTGCCAGAAAATCTGTTGCTGCAGCAAACGACATCACCGATGCGTTTTTATAGTCCGGTGTACGGCCAAACATGCCGTTAGACCACTTGGCCCATTCGTAATACGCAACACCGCGGTCGAGAATATCCTGTTGGGTTTCCGGCATTTTGAATGCCATTCCGCATCGATCACCGTCGGCATCGATATACGTCACTTTATCGCTAAACCCGGCACTATGCTGGCGGTCGAGAAACGAAGCCAGTGTTGCCGCCCCTCGCGACATACCGGGCTCACTGGTTACATCGGCGACGCGGGCCCCGCGGGTCCATACTTCTCTGTCGTCCCGCAGGCCATCCAGATACTGGGCACCGGTGCGAATGCCATTGCCGGATGCAGTGGCGTTTTTAACGGTAGCTGCTGTCATTTGCTGTTCTCCACAGAGTTCTCCGGCAGATTGACCGGTACGGGATTATTTAAAGCATGGGATATTTTTATCAGCGTCTGCTCCATCTGAGCCCACTCCTGTTCGCTGACAAGCGCTCGCATCTGCTGCTGGATGGCAGTGATCTGAGGGCTGACTTCGTTCTGCAACTCGCGACTTTTCGCCGTGGCCATGATGTACACCGCACGGCGGTCCGAGGTTGACCGCACACGGGAAACCAGCCCTTTTTTCTCCAGCCTGTCGATAATGCCAACAATACTGGCGGGGGCCAGCAGCGTACGACTGGCCAGATCGACCGATTTTATTTTCTCGCCACTCCAAACCACGCGCAAAATCCGCCATTGCGGCTCAGTCAGGTCATAACGCAGGAATATTTCCCGGTACGGCGGCAGGACAGAATCAAGTGCCCGATTCAGAATCATTGGCAAAGACTGGTTAAAATCGTCCATGCAAAACTATCGCCCGATTTAGTTTAAACATTAACTATAAACAGTATAACTAAATCGTGCAACTGTTGCCTTTGCCGGGATACTGAACTGTCGGCAGCAGCGCCGGATTGAAGTACCGGGGTACTTCCGCACAGCCACAGCCGGAACAGCGCCGAGCGCTTAAAACAACATTCCCGCCTCCAGGCGGTTCAGTCGCCGCTTAAGCGACGAAGAGGTTTTCTACCCGAGCCATCAGGGTCTGAGCTCGGGGCACTCGTCACTCAACCATCAAACCGAACTGCAGCGAAGCATCACGCAGCAATTCCCACAGGGACAATGCAAAACCGCGGGGCAGAAACAGCTCATAGCCTGCATCAGACCGCCACAGTGTGACACCAACATGATGAAACGCGGTTGAAGCAACACTGTTCACCGGGAAAGACTGATCGCGCAAATCAAGTGGCATATAGCTGTTAAGCACCTGCACTGCGTTGGCGCCAGTTAAACGCAGATGGGTTCTGGAGTGAGAAAGGTCAAGCACTACCGACTGCTCACTGCTGTCGCTGCTAATACTGCCACCAAACACCCAGAACTTTAACGGCTCGATTCTCAACACCGCACAACGATGATCACCACGGGCCTGGGCAAAACCCGGCACCTCATTAACCCCGACCTGCTGCGCCATCATGCTGGCAGCACTATCAATAGTGTCTGCCCATGCCGCCATTTGCCACAACGTTAAGTCGGGAACCTCTTTGATGGTAACCCCTGCCCCTTCAGCCCCCTGATGTCCGGGAATTGCGTGGCCCTTAAGCGCAGAGATTCGTATAGTTTGTTCAGCCATGCATACGCTCCCCGGTCGGGTCGACCATGTGCGGTGATACGATTTCAACGTTAATATTGCCGCGCCTTACCGGGTCTGCTGCAACCACTGTTGTTCCTTCCCAGTTGTTGTGGCCACCGTCAATATAACCAAGCCCTATCCAGTGCCCGAGCTCCGGTGAATGTGTCACCGCGGTAATCCAGCCAACACCATGGCCTTCGACCTTTTCCTGGTTACAAAGAATAGATCCCGCTTTAAATGTTTCACTTCGATCTTTCGGAAAAATACCAACAAGCCTCGGTCGGTCTTCCCGCATGAGCTCGGGACGCTTGCGCATGGCACTACCGATGTATGACTTCTTATCCGATGCCATCTTGCCAAGACCGGCGTCATCTATTGTGGCGCGACCATCAAGCTCTACGCCGGTAACGTGGCCTTTTTCAATACGCAACGCACCTAGTGCTTCCGTGCCGTAAAGACAACCATCGACTTTCATCGCTTCCGGATGCAGCAGGTCCATCATACCGTTGGCATGATCCGATCCGACGTACACTTCATAAGCCATTTCACCCGAGAAACTGATTCTCGCAATACGACATGGCGCACCGTTAGCCATGGTGGTTTCAACCACACCCATAAACGGCAGCGCTTCATTGGTAATGACAGACGCATCGGCCAGACAGGCCGACAACACATCGCGTGACTTCGGACCAGCCACTGCCACCCCGGCCCATTGTTCAGAGACTGATGTCACATGAACTTTTAGTTCCGGCCAGCGCGTTTGCAGCAACTCTTCAAGCCATACCATAACCTTGGCTGCATGCGCCGTTGTGGTGGTCATGAAATAGTCAGTTTCAGAAAAACGCCACGTTGTGCCATCGTCCATCACAATGCCATCGTCACGCAGCATAATGCCGTAACGTGCTTTACCAATTGGTAGCTTGGCAAACGCATTACTGTAAACACGGTTAACCAGCTCTGTGGCATCGGGGCCCTGAATGGCAATTTTACCCAGTGACGTTACATCACAAAGCCCAACGGTTTTACGCGTGGTAGTGGCTTCACGAATGTAAGCCTCGGTAATTGTTTCGCCTTCACGTGCAAAGTACCACGGCCGCTGCCACAAACCTGCATCGACCATTGTCGCTCCGTGCTCGAGGTTCCAGTCATGCATTGGTGTGCGTCGCAATGCCTTGAAGTGCGCACCGAAAGCACGACCGGCCAGCGCACCGATACTTATCGGTGTGTACGGCGGCCGAAAAGTTGTGGTACCGACTTCGGGTATTTCTTTACCCAGTGCTTCGGCCATTAATGCCATGCCGATGATGTTACCCATCTTGCCCTGATCGGTTGCCATACCAAGCGTGGTGTAGCGCTTTAGGTGTTCTACCGACACAAACCCTTCCTGGTGTGCCAGCCGTACATCATCCGCCGTTACATCATGCTGCGGGTCGATAAAACTCTTGTTGCAGCGGTGTTTCCCAGCCACCCGCGGCAGGCATCGACACAACAGCATTGTTGTTGCTGATTGATGCAATCGCCGCATCGGCAGCGGCGCGACCGGCGTCTTCGCAGTCACTGTTGCCCCAAATACCAAGCGATGCACCGGTACTGGTGATGGCCTCGGTAGTAGGCGCAGGTACAAAACAACAGTTGTCTTTATTCCACTGCGGGCGCACACCCCGGTGTGACAACAGATTAACTACCGGTGACCAGCCACCGGACACCAGCACCAGATCACAATCGCGGGTTGGACCCTGCTTCCAGCCGCTGCTTGCGGCATCGGCAAGTTCTACTGCAGTGACATGCCGTTTACCTATTGCATTCAGTACAGTTGAACCGGTAATCAACTCAACGCCGCGGGTACCGAGCAGGCCGGCCACTGAATCCGGTATTTCAGTTCTTGAATCAAGCAGCGTAACTGAAGACCCTACCCGCACCAGATGATTAGCCGTGTTATACGCCGAGTCGTTGTTGGTGGCGATGACTACGTTCTGGCCCGGCAACACACCGAAGCGATTTACATAGGCATCGGCGGCATGTGCATTCATTACCCCCGGCAGATCGTTGTTGCCAAAAGCAAAGTGTCGCTCCAGTGAACCCGTCGCAAGTATCGTGTGCTTAGCCCTAAGGGTAAGAAAACGCTGGCGTGGCAGATGCGCTTCAGGGTTTGGTAAATGATCGGTCACCCGTTGCAACAACCCGGCAACACCGTAGTCATACAAACCGAATGCAGTGGTTCGCGACATCACACGCGCACCGGCGCTGTTAAGTTTGGCCAGTGCCGCATCACGTTTTCGCAGTGAGTCTTCATTCGAGTGATTCAGGTAGTCACCACCGATTTCAAAATCCTGCTCTACCAGCAACACGTCGAGGCCCTGCTCTGCACACTTCACTGCAGCAGCTAACCCACTTGGCCCTGAACCAACCACCAGCACATCGCAAAACAAATGACCGTGTTCGTAATGATCGGGGTCTGGTTCACGCGAGGCCTTACCCATACCGGCTGCACGACGGATTAGTTTTTCATACTGCATCCAGATGCCGGTACCCTTGCGCCACGATTCAAATGGCGGGATACCCATAAATGTTTTGTAGTAAAAACCCGCCGAGAAAAAACGCCCCATCAGGTTATTCACTGCGCCGAAATCACGCCGCACATTTGGCCAGGCATTCTGGCCGCGGGCTTCCAGACCGGGAAAGATCTCCTGGGTGGTCGCCTTAACGTTAGGGTCGCGACGATTGGCTTTGCCGGTGGTAACAATTGCACCGGACTCTTCAACGCCGGCCGACATCACACCGCGCGGACGGTGATATTTAAAGCTGCGTCCGAATATGGTCTGACCATTGGCAAGTAACGCAGACGCCAGAGTGTCGCCTTTATAACCGGTGTAGCGGGTGTTGTCCCATCGAAACTCAATTTCACGGGAGCGATCAATGTGTCCGCCGGTTTTCAGCCTTGATGCAGTCATGACTGTTTCTCCCGTTCGGCATTCACCACGTTTGCAACACCGGTGTGCGCGGCACGTACCGAATGAATTTCATGGGTCATGGTATCGCGTTCGACCAGTAACCACTGACGACAACCACTAACATGCTGCCAGCTTTCAGTTTGTACGCCACGAATGTTTTCGCGCTCAAACACCGCCTTGGTCCATGCCTCGGCCGATGCATCAAGTGGCGGGTATTCAATACTGCCATCACCGCCGTAGCTGAATTCGCTATGGTCTCGCACACCACAGAACGGGCAATTAATACGGATCATGTGGAGTTCCTCAACCGTGCAATTTTGGATCGGGGCCTGCGCCGCGCTCATCGAGATTGATGCCGCGCTCGAAGCGATCGAGTGTAAAGTTTGCAATAACGTTATGCGGGCGGTCGTTGGCGATTAGGTCGGCAAAGTACCAGCCCGATGCCGGGCTCGCCTTAAAACCACCATAGTTCCAGCCGGCATTTAGATATAAATTGGACAATGGCGTTTTACAGATAAACGGTGAACCATCCATCGACATATCCATCACACCGGACCAGTGCCGCAGCAATCGCACGCGCCCGAGGCACGGCAAAATGGAAACTGCACACTCGGCCACATCCTGCACTATAGGCAAATTGCCGCGCTGCGCATAAGACTTGTACCAGTCGATGTCTCCACCGAAGACCATACCGCCCTTGTCCGACTGTGAGATATAAAAGTGCGCGCCACCCACACCAAACACCACCACCTGATCAAGCAGTGGTTTTAGTGGTTCACTGACAAACGCCTGCAACTTGTGCGATTCAATAGGCAGTGTGGAAAAACCCGCCATCTGCCACAGCCGCGTGGTGTTACCGGCCACTGCAAATCCGACTTTTTTAGCGCCGATTTTGCCGCGACTGGTTTCAATTGCAGTGATTTTTCCGTCTTCACGGGTGGTGCCCGTCACTTCGCAGTTCTGAATAATATCGACACCCAGTGCATCGGCGGCTCTGGCGTAGCCCCAGGCCACTGCATCGTGGCGGGCTGTGCCTGCACGCTTTTGCACGGCAGCACCAAGAATCGGGAACCGTGCATCATCGCTGTAGTTCAGGTGCGGTACGTTGGCCTTTAACGTATTCAAATCCCAAATTTCAGCGTCGGTGCCGGTCAGTCGCATGGTGTTGTAGCGCCGTGCTGCACCATCGATGGCAGCCGGACTGTGCAGCAGCGAAATATGCGACCGCTGACTGAACATCACGTTGTAATTGAGATCGTGGCTAAGGTCTTCCCAAAGCTTCAGAGAATGCTCGTAAAACTGACGGTTACCGCGCATAAAGTAATTAGAGCGCACAATGGTAGTGTTGCGACCGCCATTACCACCGCCCAGCCAGCCTTTCT
Source organism: uncultured Granulosicoccaceae bacterium (assembly GCA_964481315.1). Lineage (GTDB taxonomy): Bacteria > Pseudomonadota > Gammaproteobacteria > Granulosicoccales > Granulosicoccaceae. Next base: position 8,773 of record CAYZVB010000035.1, on the reverse strand, counting down.
CTACCACCGCAATGTTTTTCTGGCCATGGTTTTTAGCCAGGTAATAGGCGGTTGCCAGGCCGTGCAAACCACCGCCGACAATCACTACATCGTATTCCGCTTTCGGTTGCGGATCGCGCCACTGGCGATCCCAGCCGCTCTGTCCTTTCAGACCGTTGCGAAAGACACTCCATGCTGAAAAACGTGTCATCTGAGAGTAACCCGATAGTTGATCATGCTGCGGTAAAGCGTACCGCAGCCTCCGGGTTCAAGTTTGCGTTGCCTGCCGGCTATTTGCCAGCACCCGAGGACATTTTTTCAGACAGATGTCGGCGCTGTGCGAATCCATGGCGAGCGCGGAATAACCACCACTGTGCCCAATATCGAACCACCGGTTTTCGCGGGCGAACCTCAACCTGACGACTGGTGCGATGCGCGTAAACCACAGCACCAGTCCATCACACGCGTAAGCACCGCAATCAGCAGCACCGCAAAAGCGATTCTGCCAAACAACACCACACCAAGGTTTGCGCCCAGCAACAGCACCAGCAGTGTATCGTCGATTAATCCGTGACAGACGCCGATAAAGCTTCCGGCCACCCTGCAATTGCGCGGCGACACCCCACCTTCCTGGCGCTGCCGAATAAGTAAGCCGGCACCGAAAGTCAGCCCCAGCGTCGCGCCGACCATGGTCATTTCCGACAGGTCTCGCGATACCTCACCGCGGCGTACACCGATGAGGCGCAGTACCGGATACATCACCCGATGCAGTAGTTTGTCGAGACCAATAAAGCGCACCAGCCGCAGCAACACCACCAGAAACAAAATGATAAAAAATATCGAAGCAATAGCTTTGCACTGTGCCAGCGCCCACGACACCAGGTTTTCGTCAACCACGTCGGGCTGCCACAGTAATAGACTTGGTTCCTGCAGCAGATTTGCCTGAGTAAAAACGATATGCAGTAGCAACGCGAACAACCAGGCACCCGCAAGCCGCGTTAGCAGTGTCATCCCCCACGACACTCCAATACGTTTGGCCACCGCACCTTCCACAATAATTGAATGGCCCAGCAGCATGAGTGCACCGAGTATTGTTACCTGAGCCACTGTCAACGGTTCAGCCGGGGCGACTGCAAAGAACACCACCATACCGGTGTAAATATTGGTCAGTAGTGTGGTTGCCCAAACGATACTTATGACCGCAGGCAGACCAATGGCGCTCATTAACGGCGCCATTACATCACTTAGGATATTTACCGCGCCTGTTTCCTGCAGAATTTTTACGACAATCACTGCGGGAAGCAGTATTTTAAGCAACGCCAGATAAACTACGGCGGCTTCCCTTACTACTGATGCGCCAGTGGTAACCAGACTTTTTGTGTTGAACAACACCCGGACTCCACTGCTATTTTATGTGAGGGAATACTCTCCCAGCCAGCGTTTAAGTCTACCGTATTTTGTTAGTCGATCTGCAAATCAGTCCACCCACTAGGGTTTAACTGCCACCACCGGACGCTTCTCCGCCAGCCATTTCACAATACCGTCTTCAACGTTGTAAACGGTCGGCAGCTGCTTGCCAAGCCACTTACCAATCATCGACGATCTCCCTCCGCTGTGACAAATAAGTATGAATGGTTCTGCAGTGTCAACGGTTGCCTCAAGTGCGGCAAACCAGCCTGGTGCATCATAGCGGCCCCTCTTATCAAAAAAGGTTTGCAGCTTACTGTTTTCGATCACTCCAGTCTGCTGCCATTCCTCGGCTCGTCGCACATCAATCACCGGCACCCCCTGCTCGATTAACGCCTCAAGTTTGCCGTTATCAATATCGATCAACTCGGCACGCAGCGGCGATGCGAATAACACGGCGCTACAGACAGTGGCGACTTGAAGAAAACGGGTCATAAACTGGTTCCGGGATATCGGTTCAATTTTTTTGGCACAACCGGGCGATTTTAGTTCATCGATCGCAGACAAAACGGTTGGCCTTGTGATCGGGTATCTCTATAATATATTCAATATTTCGAATATATTTGACGGATTATCCAATGCAAACAGAATTTACGCCACTCCTGTCATTTGCAGGCGGTGCAATTATCGGCATTGCCGCGGTGCTGTTAATGGCATTCAGCGGCAAAATCGCCGGCGTTAGCGGCATTGTCGCCCGGCTTCTACCCCCCAGCTGGAACAGGGACGATTTCCCTGCCTCCCTCGCATTTGTCATCGGCCTGTTGCTGGCCATTCCGCTGTACCAGTGGGCAACCGGTACGCTACCCGAAGCAGCAATGGTCGCCGGCACTCTTATTCTGCCGATTGCCGGCTTTCTGACCGGCTTTGGTGCGTCGCTCGGTAACGGCTGCACCAGCGGTCATGGTGTATGCGGACTTTCTCGCCTGTCTGCACGGTCGATGGTTGCCACCGGCACATTCATGCTGACGGCGTTTATTACGGTCTACGTATTGCGGCACGTGATTGGAGGTGCAGCATGAACATCGTTGCCGCACTCATCACCGGACTCATCTTCGGCATCGGCCTGATTGTCTCCGGCATGGTCAACCCTGCCAAGGTACAAAACTTCCTCGATGTATTCGGGCAGTGGGATCCGAGCCTGGCCTTCGTTATGGGTGGTGCAATTGCCGTCACACTGCCGGGCTATATGTTGTTAAAGAAAATGCACAAGCCGCTGTTTTCGGTTTCATTTCACTGGCCCACCAGAACAGACCTGGACGCACGTCTGGTGATAGGTGCCGCTATTTTCGGTATTGGATGGGGGCTGGGTGGACTGTGCCCCGGACCGGCAATGACTGTGTTAAGTACCGGTGGACTTGCTATTGTGACATTTGTCATCGCCATGCTGGCGGGGGTAATAATCGCAAGATTCCTGACCAGGTAAGAAGTATAATCCCTCGCAGCAGACTGTAGTGCAGTAGATCGCGAGGGAAGTTACCTTCAAACCTTAACAAACAACCACGCAAACGGTAGTATGCGGAATATTCCGCTGGCATAAATCTCAGGAGTATTTAGACTTCTTCAGCGTGCATTTACGCTCTATAAAAAACATTCTCCCACGGCAGGCTTGTGGAACGTGATTGAAGACTCTTTATCCAGACTGTTGCAACAAATTTACCCGCAACACGATTCAGACGCACTGAGCAATCGCGTTATAGAGACTTTCTGGCCCGAAGGTGCTCAAAGAGCAACCACCGCCAAAGCGGCAGATAATTCGCAGTGGTCGCAGCACGATTCAATATTAATCAGCTACGGCGACAGTCTGCTGGACGGCCGACACAACCCGCTCGACCTGCTGCACGACTTTCTGCTAACGCAACTACGCGATGTGATCAACGGTGTCCATATATTGCCGTTTTTTCCATATACCTCTGACGATGGGTTTTCAATCAGCGACTACGAGAAGGTCAATTCGTCTCTAGGTTCGTGGGCAGACATTCGGCGCATAGCAAAGGACTTCACGTTAATGTCAGATCTGGTGCTTAACCATGTATCCAGCCAGGGCAAATGGTTCAACGCCTACCGTCAGGGGCACGAGCCGTACAACGGTTACTTTTTTGAAGCGAGCCCCGATGATGATTTGACCGCCACCGTGCGCCCCCGCTCTACCCCTTTATTGCAAGCCATCGAAACACCACATGGAACTCGTCACGTATGGTGCACCTTCAGTCATGATCAGATCGACCTCAACTTCAAAAACCCTGAAGTCCTGATCGAGATCATTCGCATTATTCGACTGCACGTCGATATGGGTATTCGAATCATACGCCATGATGCAGTGGCGTTTGTGTGGAAAGAACCGGGCACACCGTCTATTCACCTTCCGCAAACCCATGCGATAGTGAAGTTGTTACGGGTACTTGCAGACTTTGCTGCTGAAAACATTATTCTGATTACAGAAACCAACGTGCCCAAAGCGGAAAACCTGTCTTACTTTGGCAGCGGCGAAGAAGCACACATGATTTACAACTTTCCACTGCCTCCGCTAATCCTGCACGGCCTGCAGGCAGGCACCGCAAAATACCTGAATCAATGGCAAATGACGATGCCACCGGCTCCCATGGGCTGCAGCTACTTTAATTTTAGCGCGAGCCACGACGGTATTGGCATGCGGCCCGCGGAAGGGCTGTTGCCGCCGGAACAGATACAACAAATGGTAGACACCGTAATCACAGCAGGCGGCAAAGCATCCATGCGTGCACTTGAAGATGGTTCAGAAGCAATTTATGAACTTAACTGCACCTACTTCGATGCGTTGCGGCATACCTTCAACGGCACTGACGATCTGCACATCGCACGCTTTCTGACATCGCAGACTATTGTGATGTCACTGGAAGGAATACCGGCTTTTTATATTCACTCGCTGCTGGCTACAGAAAATGATCAGCAGGCGGTTGCAAAGCGGCAGATGAATCGCGCCATCAATCGCCACCGCTGGGACTACCCGACGCTGCGGGCAAAGCTCACCAACCCTGAAACCAATCAGGCCAAAGTGCTGTCTGCGTTATCGGAACGGTTGCGACTGCGATCGCGACAA
>CAYZVB010000035.1:0-4241 GCA_964481315.1 uncultured Granulosicoccaceae bacterium | reverse complement strand
GGCTGGACGAGCGCGTTTTCGGTATTTGGCGCCAGTCACTCGATCGAGCTCAGTCTGTATTCGCATTGCATAATGTCAGTCGGGAAGACGTAGACATTCCGTTATCTGCGCTTAACCTGATTGCAGACGAAACCTGGATCGATATTCTCTCAGGGGAAAAACTCACCGACACGCAAACCAGTATTTCATTGTCTGCGTATCAGTGCCGGTGGATCACGAACCGGATATAAAAGGCTCGGGACCATACTCTGCGGCATCGGCCGCCACCAGTGCGTTGAGCTCGTCAAGCAGTTCAGGTGCGGCTGCATTAACGCGACTCCAGTTTGGAATAAAAGGTGTTTCGTGCGGGGTATCGAGAAATATGCGTCCGGCATTCATGATGTTTTCGGCAAAAAGCTCCACCGACTTTTCTTCAGCATGCCGGTCGAGAGACAGACCGTTCATGATGGCATCGTGCTCATAGACCTCAATCATATCCAGTGCTCTTCGATAGTATGTTGCCTTTAGCGTTCGGAACACATTCGGTGTAAACACCGTGCCGTCAGCTGCAAGTTTGCGAAAGATTGCCTTGCAGATATCCACCGACATGCGGTTAAGCCCGGTCGCTGCATCTTCAGCGCTAACAGGCTGATGCTTGTGATCATAGTTATCGGCTATCTCTACCTGACACACCGCCTGCGGGGCCATACTTCTCCACGCCTCGGAAAGCACACCAATTTCAAGCCCCCAGTCAGACGGTATTCGCAGATCCGGCAAAAAAGCTGCACGCAGCGCAAACTCACCGGACAACGGATAACGAAAGCTGCGTAAGTAATCGATATAGTCGCGATCGCCAATGACTTTTTTAAGCGCTATAAGCAACGGGCTCACCAGCAAACGGGTGACCCGACCATTGAGCCTGGTGCCGTCTACCCGCGGATAGAAACCCTTCGACAACTGATAGGGAAAAGCCGGGTTTGCTACCGGATACACCAGCCTTGCAAGCATTTCACGGTGATATGTTGTGATATCGCAGTCGTGTATTGCCAGCACATCAGTATCGGCACACGACAACAAATACCCCAGACATGTCCAGACATTCTTGCCTTTGCCATCTTCAATAGGTCCAATACCAAGTGCTTCGAGTTTTTGCCAGAACACTTTCATTCGCGGTGAACTGTTCCACAGCACCTGATGATTCTGTGGCAGCTGATCGAAAACACTTCGCGCCATCTTAAACTGTTTCTCAGTGGCGCGGTCCAGCCCGATCACTATCCGGTTAACGTAGGTCACCTGCGACAGTTCTTTTAGAATGTTCGACAGCGCTTCCCCTTCAAGCTCTGAAAAAAGCGACGGCAATATTAGAGAAATACGGCGGCTTTGAGTAAACGTCTCAAGCTCGTATACCATTTCCTCAAGCGATTGGGTCCGCAGATTATGCAACTGTGCGATGTTTCCATTCTGGTGAAAATCAGCCATAAAGTTTCTTCACGTAAGTGGTAGAGGATAAAGTTTGTGGCCGGCCAGTATGGCAAGCACTGCTTCATTCCAGCCGGCCGGACCTGACAGTGTGGTCCTGATTGCACCGGGTATTTCACCCGGATCCGGTGAATGATCGTTGCGCACAATCACCGCCCGGGTCGCGGCCCGCAACATAGCAGCGTCGTTGGGCGCATCTCCCAGTGCCACGCTCTCACGCGCCTGCAGACGTTTGACAATCGCGAGTAAACCGTCTGCCTTATTACCGCCGAAAGACAAAGTAAGAAAGCGACCGCCATCTACGGTGACTACCGAGTGTTCTGCCAGTGCGCTTACAAACTGTGCTTTCAGTGTTTCACTGCCGCAAAACAGGCCGGGCTCGGTAAATGATCGCTGCTTTGCCAGGCGTGCAGCTTCAGTCGACAAGCCGGTGTTTGCCACCACATCGGCGACTGTCATGTCACCAAAACCGGTATAACAACCGCGCAGTGACGACGGTAAAAGTCCAAGAATATGTCGCAGTTGTTGATAGGCGCTGTCATCGTGGTCTGTGTTTTCACCAGGGGCTAATTCGCCCGCGCCGTTTTCAACAATGGCCGGCCACTGTGATACGCCCAGCGCCTTGCGTAGCTCACTGATTTCCGGCCCGGTTTTACTCGACGCAAGAACAAGCGGTACACCGGCTGCGTTTAGCGCATCCAGCGCCGGCTGTGCCGGTGTGAAATCGTAGGTTTGATGATCCAGCAGAGTACCGTCTAGATCGGAGAAGAAAATCAGCTGCAAGGGATAAACGCAGTTAGTCCGGAGCTACAGTTTACCTGTTTACGGCAACAAATGTGGTGCGTGCTAAAACAATCAGGCTTCAACTGATCACTGAAGGGCGCTGTCGAAGGCTACGCCACGCTGCTCCATGTTAAAAACCCGTTAGCCAAATAGCGCTAACTTAGCCACTTATCGTAGTCAGACACCAGCAGATGCGTCGGTGCAACATCTTCTTCGATATCTGAAAATCTGCCAATCGGCTCGCGAAACACATTGTCGGTAAGATCGTCGTTGACGGTGGAAACCTCGCCAATCAGTACATCGCCGTCTTCCCCCCAGAACGCATGCCAGTTACCGGGCATTAGCGTGACACTTTCACCGGGGTTCAGTTTTAGTTTGGCACCCGCCGGCTGTGTTCGCGCCACGCCGTCGGTCATCACCGTAACATCGGTTTTTTCATCAACGTCGCCGTTGGCGTCGGAGTTGAACAACTCAAGCACCAGGGTGCCACCACCGCGATTGATAATGTCTTCGGCTTTAACAATATGCCGGTGCATTGGCGACACCTGCCGATCCCGCGATATCATTATCTTTTCGGCGTAGCACATGCCACCGCCACGCGCCAGATCGTCCTGTGAACCGTTGCGTACGGTAAACAAAAACAGGCCCAGTGAATCAAACTTCCCCTGACCGTAATCAGTGATATCCCAACCCAGGCGCGCACTGACAATGCCGTCGATCTCTGATCGACGCTGCTTCATTTCATCGGGAGACCAGTACGCGAATGGAGGCAGAATGAACCCGAAAGAACGAATAAACGCATCAGCTTCCTGCATAATGGCATTGATTTCGGAGCGCTTCATTGGTGTTTCTCCAGTGCTTGTTCAATAGAGGTAACCGCATACAGGTTACCGGTATTACACAGACTACACTAAAAAGTGATCGTGTAATCCTGTTGGTCAAACAGATGCACATTAGCCGGTGCGAACTGCAAACCGACAGACTGACCTTTCAGTCCACCGACTGCGCCCTGCGTTCTGACTGTTAGCGTACCGAGATTGTCACACTTAACATAAAGAAAGGTATCGGAGCCCAGATACTCTGCAAACTCGACCACACCGTGACAATGCGCTTCATTTAACTCACAGGGCGTAATGTGTTCCGGCCTGATACCGAGCTTTGCTACCCGTGCGGCGAAATCGGTCGGCAACTCACAGGGAATACCTGCGTGCCCCGCCAGCCGGACACCCTGTGCATCACACTGACAAGGCATGACATTCATTTTAGGGCTGCCGATAAATTCTGCGACAAACAGGTTGCCGGGCCTTTCATATAATTCAACCGGAGTACCCATTTGCATGACCAGTCCGTCTTTCAACACAACAATTCTATCGGCAAGGGTCATTGCCTCAACCTGATCGTGCGTAACGTATATCATGGTGGTGTTGAGCGTGCTGTGCAGCCTGGCAATTTCAAATCGCATTTGCACACGCAGCGCTGCATCGAGGTTTGACAATGGTTCGTCAAACAAAAAACCTTCCGGTTGTCTGACAATTGCCCGCCCAATCGCAACCCGTTGCCGCTGACCACCGGACAACTCTTTAGGTCGCCGTTCCAGGTACGGTTCGAGTTCGAGAATTTTTGCAGCCTGACCAACCTTCTCTGCAATTTCAGCTTTCGGTGTACCGGCAGTTTTTAAACCGAAGCCCATGTTCTCACCCACTGACATATGCGGGTACAAGGCATAGGATTGAAACACCATCGATAACCTGCGACCGGAAGGCGGCAGTGCGGTCACGTCTCTGTCGTCAAGCAGGATGGTACCGCGACTGGTATCTTCAAGGCCTGCAATCATGCGCAACAATGTTGACTTACCACACCCCGAAGGCCCAACAAAAACGACGAACTCACCATCGTCGATATGGATATCAACACCCTTGATAACCTGCAGATCACCAAACCACTTTTCAACACCGGATAGTTTTATCGAACCCATGTAGTGTGATTCCTCTACGCTGCAA
>CAYZVB010000034.1:0-23582 GCA_964481315.1 uncultured Granulosicoccaceae bacterium | reverse complement strand
GCGGGGTAACGGCGCTGCGCCGGGGAACTTGAGAACGCCGTCTGGCTACAGTGAACTGATCCGCGATTGTTGCGGAGACGTAACTGACTCGTCAATTAAATGTCGGGCTGTAAATGTCGATTTCTCGGGTATTTATGAACGGCAGATGCACATAGGTCGCTCTTAATGGTAATCCCGGCAAAAATCGGCGCGACATTCCTGTAAATGCGTTGTAAGATAAATCCTACAAGGATAGACGGTGCGCAGTCGTATACAAGTCTCAGGGGTGATCGATCATCAGGCCCGCATAGGAGGGCTTGCCGCAGAGAGCAGGCAGGGTCGTTCGCCTAACTATATGGCAGCGTTTTTTCAACAACAACTAAGGCTTCGCTCAGCATCTAGGAGATAGCAATGAGGCGAATAGGGTTCACAGAGCATGGAAAAATCAATCGGCACAGTCAAGTGGTTTGACAACGCCAAGGGGTACGGATTTATTGTCAACGATGCCGGTGAAGATGTATTTGTTCACTATCGTTCGATCGAAGGTGAGGGTTACAAGACACTCGCTGAAGGGCAGCAGGTGGAGTATCTTCAAACGAAAAGCGAAAAGGGATGGCAGGCTGCTGAAGTAACCAGACTGCCGCAGTCTGACGAGTAGTCTTCCTGCAAAATTTTCTGGCGTGACGTCACGACCACAAGTTATGACGCCATACCGTCTTTCAACTCTGCAAAACATACGTAAAGACGATGGAGACCGGGCATAAGCCCGGCCGCCGGCCGGATCTGAAGTACCATCAGGTCTCCTTATCCAGTTCTCTCAGTTCCCTTCGCAGTATTTTGCCGACATTGGTCTTCGGCAGTTCATCAACAAAACTCACCAACTTAGGGCGTTTATATCCGGTAAGGTTTTCTTTGCAGAAAGCCATCAGGTCAGCTTCTGTGAGTGACTTGTTTTTTGCCACTACATAAATCTTGACGATCTCACCGGAGTGATCATCAGGAACTCCAATTGCACCTACCTCAAGCACATCGGGATGTGACTGCACAACGCTTTCAATCTCGTTGGGGTAAACGTTAAACCCCGATACCAGAATCATATCTTTTAAACGATCGACAATGGTGAAGTAACCGTTGTCATCCATGATGGCTATATCACCAGTGTGTAGCCAGTTGTCGGCATCGATAACTTCGGCAGTTGCATCTTCTCTCTGCCAGTAGCCACGCATAACCTGCGGCCCTCTGATGCAAAGTTCTCCACGTTCACCCACCGGCAGCATGTTGCCATCTTCATCCTTAACGCAGCCCTCGGTGGAGCTGATGGGTAAACCGATTGCACCGTTATAGTCGGTGGCAGTAATCGGGTTAATGCAGGCGGCCGGGCTGGTTTCTGTCAGTCCGTATGCTTCAATTAAAGGGCAGCCGGTGACTTGCTTCCATTCAGTTGCTACCGACTCCTGCACGGCCATGCCACCACCGAGTGTCATGCGCAGATTGGAGAAATCGATCTTGTCAAAACCCGGGGTATTGAGCAGTGCGTTAAATAACGTGTTTACACCCGTGAACGCGGTAAATTTGTGTTTACCAAGCTCTTTAACAAACGTTGGTAGATCCCGCGGATTCAGTATAAGTACGTTCTTTGCGCCAAGTTTTGCAAATACCAGGCAATTCGCGGTGAGTGCAAAGATATGGTAGAGCGGCAGGGCGGTGATAATGATTTCGCTGCCTTCTGCTATTTTTGCAGGCTTTAGCCATTCATATGACTGCTGCATATTTGCCACCATATTGCCATGCGTCAGCATCGCGCCCTTGGCAACGCCGGTAGTGCCACCGGTGTACTGCAGAAACGCAATGTCGTCGTGGTTGAGCCCTTCAGCTTTAAAGTGCGTGGCACTTTTTCCGTCGGACAGAATCTGGTTAAAAGAAACAGCAGACGGCAGTGAAAATGCCGGCACCATTTTCTTCACGTACTTAACGACAGTGTTCACCAAAAACGATTTCGGGAAGCCGAGCATATCGCCAACACGGGTGGTGATAATTACATCCGGTGATACGTCGGGCAGGATTTGCTCAAGCGTATGTGCAAAGTTTTCAACCAGAATGATGCCTTTGGCATTTGAGTCACTGAGTTGGTGCTGCAATTCGCGTGCGGTATACAGCGGGTTGGTATTGACGACGGTTAAGCCTGCTCTGAGGATACCGAGCACGGCAATCGGGTACTGCAGCATGTTGGGCATCATGATCGCGACGCGATCACCTTTATTGAATTTGCCGGTCGCATGCAGCCAGTTGCACAGGGCCTGTGAATAATCATCGAGCTGACCATAAGTGATCTCAGCCCCCATACTGACGTAGGCAACATTGTCTCTGAACCGTTCGATGCTCTCTTCAAAAACTTCGACAACACTGTTGTAGGCATCGATGTCTGCAAACTCAGGCACACCGGGTGGATAACTTTTAAGCCAGGGTTTTTCTGTCATTTTTTAACCAACCATTTTCTTCAAGGTGGAGACCACGGGCGACTGCCCGTATACTGTCCGATTTGCTTGTATGTTGCCTGCATCGAAAAACTCGATAATCCCTTGGCGATACGTTTACATGTCGATCTATGAGTATATCTAAAACGCTTAGCTTTTCTGCCTCCGATGGCGTCAAGATTGCCGCAAGTTCATACGGGAACAGGGATTTTCCAGTGGTGATCATGTTGCACGGCGCCGGTCAGACCCGCCATTCGTGGCACCGCAGTGCAGTGAAAATAGCTGAAAATGGCTTTAATGTGGTTACCGTCGATACCCGTGGTCACGGTGACAGCAACTGGAGTGCAGGCCGGGATTACGCACTGGACACACTGGTTAGCGATCTGAACTGCATAGTGCAGCAACTGGGAGCAGGTCTGCCCACAGTGGTTGGGGCGTCGCTGGGTGGAATTACAGCGCTGCTGGCACAGGGTGAAAGTGATACAAGACTGTTTGAAGCACTGGCGCTGGTTGACATCACGCCACGGGTCGATCGTAAAGGTGTAGCGCGAATACTCGACTTTATGAATCGCTTTGAGGACGGTTTCAGCACAATTGCCGAGGCCGCAGACGCGGTGGCAGACTACAAAGGCAACGCTTCGTCAGAGAAAAACCAAAACCCGCAGGGTTTGTTGAAAAACCTGCGACTGCGCGACAACGGTCGCTACTACTGGCACTGGGATCCGGCGTTACTCGATCATGTAAGCGGGTTTGATGAAAAGGTTGTCGAGCGACAACGGGCGGCGGCGCAGTCTCTGACGCTGCCGGTGCTGTTGCTGCACGGAAAACTCAGTGAAATTGTCAGTGATGCGGACGCCGAAGACTTTTTACAGCTGGTGCCGCACGCCCGCTACGTGGACATTGCCCAGGCCAGCCATATGCTGGCAACGGATGATAACGACGTGTTTGCCAATGCTATTGTCGAGTTCTTAACCGAATGTAAATAGTGGGTGTTCTGGACTGAAGACCAGTCGCTGCATTAATGCAAAACCCGTCGTCTAACAGTGATTAGACAATGCGCCGCGCCAGCCTGGCCCCAGGTTGTCGCAGCTTCGTGAATGCAGACTCCTACGCTGCTTTGCCGCAGCACTTTTTGTACTTTTTGCCGCTGCCACAGGTGCAGGGATCGTTGCGGCCGACTTTTGGCGCATCCCTTCTAACCTGCTGGACTTTGGGGGCTTCGGCGTCGACGAAATACCAGTCGCCATCGAGCTTTTCGAACAGACTGAGTTCGTGGTGGTTAATCAGCTTGCCTTTCGCGTCATTGAATCTCGCGATAAATTCCACTGTGCCATTCTGATCGTTCTCACCGCCGCCGGTGGTGTTGAGGATTTCCAGTTCCAGCCACTCGGAGTTTTCAGCCCACTCCCGGGTACTTTTAAGGTCTATCTCACCGCGATGCGCCGGGTGATGAGTTGACTGGATGTAGTCAATGTTGGCGAAAGTATGTGCAGTATAGCGGGAGCGTATCAGCGCCAGCGCTGTTTCCGGCTTTTTTTTGCCTTTCAGGTACGGGGCGCAGCATTCTGAAAACTTTACACCTGAACAGCATGGGCACTGACTCATTTAATTCTTTCTCCGGGAACCGGTTTTTGTGTTGGTGGAAGCGCGCTTTTGGGTATGCGAGCTCAGTGCGGCAATTCTTCCATATCGATGTCCAGATGCATAGAGAGCAATTGACTTCCAAGCAACCCGACCAGGCCATCCCGTCGGTTGTCGCCGGATGTGCTGAACTCGAAGCGATACCAGCGCGCCAGATTCATACGGCCGTTTTTATCGCGTTGCAATCGCAACTTGCTCAGGGTGACCGTTTCATCGAGCAGCTGCACACCGCATCGACTGCAGGCGCCGCGGGCGAGTTTGATGGCGGTTTCGCGGCTTTGCGCCCCTGACCACCATAGCCACACCGCGGCTGCAATGATCAGGATAAATAAAAACTCCATACGGTAGTGGTGTCCTTGGCTGGGGTTTCGGGCGAGCGGCATTATACTAGTAGCAGATTGCGGGGCGTGGAACCGCCGTTCCGGGCCCGCCTAAATCTGTCGGCAATGCATCCGGCCACCTATTACAGAGAATTCAGCATGGACAAACAACAGCAAATTGAACTCGAAGCCGCAGCGTTTCGTCGTCTGGTCAGTCACCTGCAGGGGCGCACCGATGTACAAAACATCGACCTCATGAACCTGGCCGGTTTTTGTCGTAATTGTCTTTCCAAGTGGTATACCGAAGAGGCAAAAGACCGTAACCTCGATATCGAGCTCGACGAAGTCCGTGAATCGGTGTACGGCATGCCGTACGCAGAATGGAAAGCGAAATACCAGCAGGAGGCAACAGCCGAACAAAAGGCGGCCTATGTAGCCGGCAAGCCCGAATAGTTCTGCAATAACGACAATTCATGTTGCATTCGACCGTACCGCAGATCAGCGCAGAAATAACCGCGCTGCTGAATAACCACGGCAACGGTACCGAAAACACAGCACTATTGTTGTGTAACGGATTGACAGGCACAGCAAAGCAGCTGTGGTCTGCGAATCCGCAAATGCAGCATCTGACCATTAAGGCATTTGCTGACAGGTGTGCCGGAATTACAGCAGACAGCAGCCCGGCTGACGACGAACAACGCTGGTCATTGATTGTTGTTGTTGATCAGAAAAACGAGGTGTTAACGCATGAAGGGCTGCTTGCGTATCTGCGCGACTGTGCCGGTGCGCGGGTGTTGCTGCATAGTGAATCCGCTGCGTTATCTGCGCTGCTGGCAATGGGTTTCCGACGGCTTGACGGATTACCGTGCTGGTACGTATTCGATCTTTTCGACTACAAAAAACGCCCCGACTGGTTTAACGCAGAGCATTTTGCACACCCCCACCGCTGGGACCAGCCTGACTGAATAATATGGAAAAGGTGTACTGCCGGTTTATCGTCAATGTAAGTCGAACGCGCGACATATTTGCGTTATTCTTCACCTGCTGTCGCGCCATCTGCCGGTGAAAAATTGTCCGGCGTATGCGTTGCCAGCCAAAACTGTTTGCAGGGCAGTGTGATGAACTATTTTCCAACCCGGGTATCAACTCTTGTAGCCGGGCAGAAAGTTGCGACTAAGCATTTCCTCAATCTCGGGTGGCGCCGTGCAATTCACTGCCAATCATCTATCTTAAATCCTAAATAAAAATATTCGTTGCGGAAAACAACAATGGCAAGTATGAAAATGTTGCGAGACACCTCGATGCTCGACGGTGGCAACATTGTGTATCTTGAGCAACACTACGAAAACTATCTGCGGGACCCGAACTCGGTGCCCGAGTCATGGCGTCGATATTTCGATCAGCTGCCTATGGTTAACGGGCAGGCGCGGGATATTCCGCACAGCGAAATCCGCCAGCACTTTTATAACCTGACCAAAAACTCAGTGGCCCGCTCCAGCGGCCCCGCTGTGCAGTCGTCTGTTGAACTCGAGCGCAAGCAAATACAGGTCGGTGCGCTGATCGATGCCTATCGCACCCGCGGGCACCAGCTGGCTAATATTGATCCGCTCGATCATATGCAGAAAATTGAAGTGAAAGAAGTACAGCTGCATGAACACGGCCTGTCCGGCGCTGATCTGCAAACTGAATTCCAGACCCCGACGCTCACCAGTATCGACGTCGCGCCGTTGTCTGAAATTGTGGCGCATCTCGAGAAAATCTATTGCAGCACGATTGGTTACGAGTACATGTACATCAATCACACCACACAGAAAAAATGGCTGCAGCAACGTATCGAAAGTTACTGGGCAAAGCCTGATCTTGGTGTTGAGTCGCAGAAGTGGTTACTCGAACGACTGACTGCCGCCGAAGGTCTAGAGCGGTACCTGCACTCGCGTTATGTCGGTCAGAAACGATTTTCACTCGAAGGTGGTGAAAGCCTGATTGCGATCATGGGGTCGCTGGTACAGCGCGCCAGTGATGCCGGCTGTAAAGAGCTGGTAGTCGGCATGGCGCACCGCGGGCGTCTAAATGTACTGGTGAATGTGCTGGGTAAAAACCCTGCCGAGTTATTTTCTGAATTTGAAGGCAAGCACGACGACGAACTGGCTTCCGGTGATGTGAAATATCATCAGGGTTTCTCTTCAGACATTAAAACCAGTGCCGGCAAGTACATGCACCTGGCACTGGCGTTTAATCCATCGCATCTGGAGATTGTTTCTCCGGTTGTTGAAGGATCGGTTCGTTCGCGACAGGATCGCTACGGCGACAGTGTCGGTCAGGACGTGATTCCGGTGAGTATTCATGGTGATGCGGCTTTTGCAGGACAGGGCGTTGTTATGGAAACATTCAACATGGCCGATTCACGTGGCTTCTCCACCAAGGGCACGATACACATTGTGGTGAATAACCAGGTTGGTTTTACCACCAGTAATCTGGCAGATGCACGCTCTACGCTGTATTGCAGCGATGTTGCCAAAATGATCAACGCACCAATATTCCACGTCAATGGTGACGATCCCGAAGCGGTGCTGTTTGTCAGTCAGCTGGCGCTGGATTTTCGCAACGAGTTCCACAAAGACGTGGTAATTGATCTGGTGTGTTACCGCCGCCACGGTCACAACGAGGCTGACGAACCTTCGGCCACTCAGCCGATGATGTACAAGACCATCAAAGCGCTGCCGACTACCCGACAGTTATATGCCGATAAGCTGGTCGCGGCCGGTAGTGTTGAAGCGGACTACCCGCAAAGTCTGGTTGAGGAATATCGTTCAAAGCTCGACGCCGGTGTAACAGTCGCTCTGGGTGTGGAAACAGATCCGGAATACATGGAAAAACATCACATCCCGTGGGATGTGTACATGAACACTGACTGGCGGGCACCGTACGAAACATCGCCGCAAAATGACCGCTGGCGCGCTGCCGATTGACTGGGGGTATGCCGAAAACCTCGCGTATGCCACCTTGCTCGATAAAGGTCACCCGGTACGGATTTCGGGTCAGGACTGCGGTCGCGGCACGTTTTTCCATCGCCATGCCGTACTGCATAACCAGAACGATGGCTCAACTCATGTGCCGTTACGTAACGTCTTTCCCGATCAGCCGAATTTTCTTGTTATAGACTCGGTACTCTCCGAAGAAGCGGTACTGGCTTTTGAATACGGGTATGCCACCGCCGATCCACAGACCATGGTGATCTGGGAAGCGCAGTTTGGTGATTTTGCCAACGGTGCGCAGGTAGTGATCGATCAGTTTATAAGCTCCGGGGAAACCAAATGGGGTCGCCTGTGCGGGCTGGCATTGTTCTTACCGCACGGTTACGAAGGTCAGGGACCGGAACATTCCTCTGCACGACTGGAAAGATTTCTGCAGCTGTGTGCCGAGGAAAACATGCAGGTGGTGGTGCCGAGCACTCCGGCTCAGGCATATCACATGATCCGCCGTCAGATGCTGCGGCCAATGCGCCGGCCATTAATAGTGATGACGCCAAAAAGTCTGTTGCGACACAGGCTTGCGGTGAACACACTTGAAGATCTTGCCGAGGGAAGTTTCCAGCCGGTGATTCCTGAAGCAGACGACGTTGTTCAGCCGGCCGGCGTTGACCGCCTGGTGTTTTGTTCGGGCAAGGTTTACTACGATCTGCTGGAAAAGCGACGTGAGGAATCATCAAACAATGTTGCCATCGTACGGGTCGAGCAACTGTATCCGTTCCCGTATGAAGAAATGCAACAGATTATCGCCACCTACCCGAATGCCGGGCGTGTGGTGTGGTGTCAGGAGGAGCCGCGCAACCAGGGTGCATGGCGTGCGACCAGACACCGCATTGAGCGTGTATTAAAAGACAATCAAACCCTTGAGTTTGTCGGCAGACCACCTTCTGCATCACCGGCCGTCGGTTACGCAAACATGCATATTAAAGAGCAGAACACGCTGGTGCAGGAAGCCCTGGCACTGCTTGAGAACAGTCAGCATCCGGTCGAAAACCAAAGACTCGCCGGCAAAATTTAAACATATCGCAACAGGTTCAGCACAGAATAATGGCAACTGAAATAAAGGTCCCCGTTCTACCGGAATCAGTGGCAGACGCCACCATTCTCGCGTGGCAGAAAAAGCCGGGGGAGGCGATCAAACGGGATGAAATTCTCGTTGAGGTTGAAACCGATAAGGTCGTGCTGGAGGTTCCGGCCCCGGCTGATGGCGTGCTAACGAGTATTGTCGCTGACGAAGGTGCGGTGGTTACCGCGCAGGAAGTGCTTGGCGTTATGGAAGAGGGTGCGGTTGCCGACAGCGCGGCATCTGCAGCAGCACCTGCTGCGGCTACTGCTCCGGCAGCAGCAGCCGACGAAGATGCGGGCGGACCTACCAGCCCCTCTGCCAGACAATTGATGGCCGAGCATAACCTCAGTGCTGATCAAATTACCGGTAGCGGTAAAAACGGACGCATTTCAAAAGCTGATGTAGAAGCGCATATCGCCGGACAATCAGGTTCAGGCGCATCTGCAGCAGCGGCGCCCGTCGCAGCTGTTGCGGCTACGGCAGCAGCGGCTTCCGCAGCTCCTGCAGCGGCCACACCTTCTTCTGCAATTGCTGCAGGTGTGAGTGGTGATCGTTCGGAACGTCGTGTGCCAATGAGTCGTCTGCGCGCGCGCATCGCCGAGCGTCTGCTACATGCCTCGCAGTCCACAGCAATGCTAACCACTTTTAACGAAGTGGATATGCAGCCGGTTAAAGAACTGCGCGGGCAGTATAAAGATCAGTTCGAAAAAGCCCATGGCGTACGCCTCGGGTTTATGTCGATTTTTGTCAAAGCCGCCACCGAAGCGCTGAAAAGATTCCCGGATATCAATGCGTCACTCGATGGTGACGACGTGGTGTATCACGGCTTCTGCGATGTTGGTATTGCGGTATCTTCAGATCGCGGGCTGGTAGTGCCGATCATTCGCGATGCTGAAAACCTGTCGCTTGCCGATATCGAAAAACAGATCGGGGAATACGCCGGTCTTGCACGCGAAGGTAAGCTCGGTCTCGATCAGCTGACCGGCGGTACCTTTACAATTACCAATGGTGGTGTGTTTGGTTCACTGATGTCTACGCCAATTCTCAATCCGCCGCAAAGCGCGATTCTTGGTATGCACACCATTCAGGACAGACCGGTCGCCATCAACGGTGAAGTGGTTATTCGACCAATGATGTATATCGCTCTGTCATACGATCACCGGATTGTTGACGGACAGGGCGCGGTGACCTTTCTCAAAACCATCAAAGAACTGGTTGAAGAGCCCGCCAAAATATTGCTCGATATCTGATACTCCTGAGTGCCAGAACCGGTTGACGACTGCGTTACAATGGCAGTCGTCAACAACACTGTTGCCGTGCGGTCCGTATTGCGATTTTCGGCCGTGGCAACACGTACGCAACTATAAACACTTAAGTTCAGCAACTTCACGGTGCTGAATCTGGAGCATTCGCCATGTCTGAGAAATTCGATGTCATCGTACTGGGGGCTGGTCCGGCCGGCTATGTGGCAGCGATCCGTTGCGCACAGCTCGGACTCAAAACAGCCTGTGTTGAGCAATGGATCAACAAACAGGGTAACCCGGCACTTGGCGGTACCTGCCTCAATGTTGGTTGTATCCCGTCTAAGGCGCTGCTTGAAAGCAGCCAGATTTACTACCAAGCGTCCAACGGTCTGTCAGAACACGGCATAGAAGTCAGCGGCGTGCGCGCCGATGTACCGCAAATGATCGCCAGTAAAGACAAAATCGTGCAGGAGCTGACCGGTGGTATAGAGCACCTGTTCCGTGCCAACAAAATCACCTGGCTGCAGGGCACCGGCAGGTTACTGCCGGAACGTCAGGTGTCGGTGACAGACGCCAGTGCAAACAGCAGTCTGTACAGCGCTGACAATGTAATTCTCGCTACCGGATCCAAATCAATTGAAATCGGTGCGGTGCCGCTGCACAGCGATATCGTGGTCGACTCGTCGGGCGCGCTTGACTGGGAATCGGTGCCGCAAAAACTGTGTGTGATTGGGGCCGGAGTGATCGGCCTTGAGCTTGGCAGTGTGTGGCGCAGACTGGGTGCCGAAGTGGTGGTGCTGGAAGCACAGGATGTATTCCTGCCAATGGTTGATCAGCAAATTGCCAAAGACTCGTTCCGCCAGTTCAGCCGTCAGGGACTGGACATCAAGCTTGGTGCACGGGTGATGTCGTCACAGGTTGATGCAAACGGCGTGTCACTGCAGTACACCGATTCATCAGGCGATCAGAAAATTTCTGTCGATCGTGTGATTGTGGCGGTCGGCAGGCGCCCGAATATTGAACAACTCACCGATCCTGAAACCGATCTGCTGATCGATGAACGTGGTCTGGTGCATGTGAACGGTGCCTGTGAAACCAACCTGCCCGGGGTTTGGGCAATTGGTGATCTGGTGCGCGGACCAATGCTCGCCCACACAGGTTCTGAAGAAGGTGTGGCGGTTGCCGAGCGTATCGCAGGTCAGCACAGTCACTTGAACTACGAAGCAATTCCGTCAGTGATTTACACACACCCTGAAATTTCGTGGGTTGGTAAAACTGAAGAGCAACTTAAAGAGGCTGGTCGCGAGTACAACAGTGGCGTGTTTCCTTTTGCGGCAAGCGGTCGCGCAAAAGCACAGCGTGACACCGGCGGTATGGTGAAAGTACTCAGTGACAAACATACTGATGAATTGCTGGGTATGCATATTGTCGGTGGTCACAGCTCAGAGCTGATCGGTCACGGCGTGACCGTCATGGAGTTTCAGGGCACCGCTGAAGATATCGCCCGTACTGTGTTTGCCCACCCGACATTAAGTGAAGCGATTCATGAAGCCGCGCTGGCCGCTGACAATCGCGCGCTGCACATTCCCAATCGCAAACGTTCCTGATTGACTGTGCCGGTTGGTTGCTGCAATTTGCTGGCAACCAACGATAAGCAGTATCGCTTCAAAAAATTGTCGCCAACGTCTTTTGCATCCGGTTATGTGATGCAGGCTGCGTTTAATAAATGAGCCGGTCCACGGTCTCGGCACGGCGTGGGAATAATTAAGCCAGTGTGCAGTAATATCGCAAAAAAACTTCGCTGAAATTTGAGCGAATGTGACGCGTTTAAGACAATAGAATTTGACCAAATAACCTTTTGCGATCTCACCGTTCAATGGTACAGATCGTGAAATACCGTGTTCAACGTAAGAAGGGTGAACCACGGTGACGCGATGATTTTGGTGATGGGCACAGCTGAAGATCAGCATGCAGCAGCGATCTACAACAAAATCCTGGCTCGCGGTAACCGTGTAGCTTACTTTGATCCGCGTTTATATCCCAAGGATATGACCATCACCTTTGATAGTGCGTTGCCAATGGCAGGCACAATACGCTATCGCGATGGCCAGCCTGCCATTGACCTGTCACTGGTAAATTCTGTTTATTGTCGTCACTGGGATGACTTACTGGTCAGTGCCAGTGCCATGGGTGCGATGCCTGATGCGGTTGAATTGCGTGAGACAGAAGCGGCCCTTGGCAGTCTGTTCCGCGGCATGGAAAGCTACTGGGTTAACCCGATTGAATCACTTAAAAATGCACGTTACCGGATTCGTCAGTTACAACTGATTCGTACCCAGGGCGTGCGTGTACCGGAAGTCATTGTCAGTAATGACTTCCGTCGTGTACAGGCGTTTTTCAGCCTGACCAACGAACAGCTGCAATACCGTCCGTCGGGCTGGAACAGCTCGGCATGGAACTGCGGCCACATTGACGACATCGCCCGCCATCTGTCAGACCTGCCGGTAACTCCGGTTGAGTATCAGGAAATTATTGCCGGTGACGAGGTTCGCGCTTATGTCATTGGTGAGTCGGTATTTTCCGGCCTGGTCGAGCCGGTCGACAATGATTTTGCGGCCATGCACAGCGACTATGTTCGTCCTATTGAATTACCTGCTGAAGCGAAACGTCTGTGTCGTCGCGTGGCAGCAACACTCGATTTGCGTTTCTGTGCAATAGATTTGCGCATCACTCCCGAGGCGGAGTACGCGGTTGTCGACGTTGATGCCAATCCAATGTTTCTGCATTTCGAACAAACCACCCGCCTGCCGATCAGTGATCGCCTGGTAGAGTTGTTGATTGCTACCGACGTCGATGCCTACGACACCAGAATGATCGCGAGTGCGTAATTCCGGTTGTGCCGCGAACGGGTCAGGGGAACAAATTCCACTACACGCGAAACGACGCTTCACAGTAAACTAGCGGCTCTTTTGCGCGGGACAATCAGCTCAACATGACGGCTCAGCTCTATGTATTATCGGCTCCTTCGGGGGCAGGCAAGACCAGTCTGGTCAAGGCTGCCTGCGAGCGGCTTGATCGTCTAAAGGTTTCTGTGTCGCATACCACGCGCCCGAAGCGACCGGCTGATGTCGATGGCGTTGACTACCATTTTGTCGATGAAAGCACCTTTCACCAGATGATTGGTGAGGGTGACTTCCTGGAGCATGCGCGGGTTTTCGACAATCTCTATGGCACTTCGCAGCGACTGGTAGAACAGACGCTGGCACTCGGCACCGATGTCATTCTGGAGATTGACTGGCAGGGCGCTGATCAGGTGCGACGGTTAATGCCGGATGCCTGCGGTATTTTTATAGTTCCGCCATCAAGAGAGATTCTTGAACAACGGCTGCGCGGCCGCGCCAGTGATTCGGAAGAAGTGATACAGCGTCGCATTGGTGATGCGGTAGAAGATATGCGTCACTTCTCGAACTACGACTACCTGATTATTAACCAGGACTTCGAGCACGCGCTCGATGAGCTGTGCGGGGTAATACTGTCAAAGCGCGTTGAAACATCCCGTCAAAGTTCTGAAAACCAACCGTTACTGACTGCACTTTTAAGCTAATACCTGGCCCATTGCGCTGCTTTTGGGTGTTTGGCTTGTTTTCTTTTTTAATGTCACTAGAATCTGCAGTTGTAACCGACACTGACTTCCGGAGTTTCCTATGGCGCGTGTGACTGTTGAGGATTGCCTCGAACACGTAGACAATCGTTTTGAGCTGGTGATTAAAGCCGCCAAACGAGCGCGAAAAATTTCTATTGGTGCAGAGCCGCTGGTGCCCATGGAAAACGACAAGCCTACCGTTATTGCACTGCGAGAGATCGCACAGGGATTGTTATCACAAGAGCAAATGGAAGAAGAAGCACCGGCGCGGTCTATCGAGGACGTCTCTGGTGAAGCGTCAATATCCGCTCCCGCTTCGGACGTATAGTACGCAAATCAGCTTGCCGGTACCCTCCCTGACCCGCAAAGACCCGAACCAGCAAGCAGCGATTGACGACCTCTGCAAATTAATGCGGAGGCGTTACGATGAATCACAGGTTGATGAAGTTTACGAGGCCTACAAGGTTGCCGATGAAGGCCACGTAGGTCAGGCTCGCGTCTCCGGCGAGCCCTACATTCTGCACCCGATCGCGGTTGCAAAAATTGTCTTCGAAATGAATATGGACCACCGCAGCGTGATGGCGGCGCTGCTGCACGATGTGGTTGAAGACACCTCAATATCACTCGAACAAATTGAAACGCGCTTCGGTGAAGATGTTGCTGCTATTGTCGATGGACTGAGCAAGCTCACACATCTCAAGTTCAAATCCAAAGCTGAAGCACAGGCCGCCAACTTCCAGAAAATGTTGCTGGCCATGGTCGATGACATTCGCGTTATTCTGATCAAGCTCGCCGACCGCATTCACAACATGCGCACGCTTGGCGCGATGCCCGATCACAAGCGCCGCAGAATTGCCCGTGAAACGCTTGAGGTTTACGCGCCAATTGCCAACCGGCTTGGCATCTACCAAATGAAAAACGAGCTCGAGGATCTGGGCTTCAAATCGCTGTATCCGGCACGCCACCGGGTGTTGCAGCAGGCAGTCCAAAAGCGCAACAAAGACCGCCTTGAGCTGGTGCGCAAGTTTGAGATTCTGGCGCTGGCCAAACTCGAAGACAAAGGCATTGAAGCCAAAGTCCACGGACGCGAAAAGCATCTCTACAGTCTGTACCAGAAAATGCGCAACAAACAATCGGCGTTCGAAGATGTGTTCGATATGTTTGCGGTCAGAATTATTGTTAAGTCTGAAGACGACTGCTATCGGGCGCTCGGTGTCATGCACAGTGTTCACAACCCGCTGCCAAAGCAGGTGAAAGACTATATCGCCATTCCCAAAAGCAACGGCTATCAGTCGCTGCACACGGTGTTGTTCAGCCCGGCTGCTATTCCAATTGAGGTGCAGATACGCACCGAAGAAATGAATACCTTTGCCGAAACCGGTGTTGCTGCGCACTGGATGTACAAGGAAGGTCAGTCCAACAGCGCCCAGCAACGAGCGCATCAGTGGCTTGCCAACCTTGTTGATATGCAGGAAACCAGTGCCAACACACTGGAGTTCTATGAAAACGTTAAAGTCGATCTGTTTCCCTACGAGATATTTGTATTCTCGCCTATGGGAGATATTTACCGGCTGCCGCAGGGTGCTACACCGGTAGATTTTGCCTATGCAGTTCACTCTGACATTGGTAACCGCTGTCGCACCGCTAAAATCGACCGTCAGTTAGCGCCGCTGAGCGCACCACTAGAGTCGGGCCAGACAGTTGAAATTATCTGCTCGGACGATCAGCAGCCAAATGCTTTCTGGCTGAATTTTGTGGTCACACCGAAAGCGCGCAACGCGATCCGCAACTTCCTGAAAAACCAGAGCCGGGAAAAAACCGTCGGGTTTGGTCGGCAGTTGCTGGTGCGTGGCCTGAAGCGCTACGACACAACACTTAAAGACATCGATCAGCAGTCCATTGACTCATTGCTAAAGCAAATGTCGCTGGCCGATCTCGATACGCTTTGCTACGAGATCGGTCTTGGTAACCATATCCCGAGTATGGTGGCGGCCTGGCTGCTCAACGAGGGTGACCGCACGCTGGAGGTTGATCAGCGCACCAAAATGCTGTCGGCAACCGACCCCGGGCCGCTGGTAGTGGAAGGTGGTGAAGATGCGATTATTTCTCTGGCGCGCTGTTGTATGCCTATCCCTGGTGACAATATTCACGGCATGATCACCGCCGGCAAAGGTGTGCTGGTGCATCGCGCCAACTGCCAGAATGTCTCAAGGCAGCGACGCCGTTCGCGCGAATGGGTGGCAGTGGTGTGGGGTTCAGACACCGCCGGGCCGTTTAAAACCAAAATTGAAGTGGATATTAACGACGTACCCGGTGCGCTTGCCAAAGTCGCCAACGTAATGTCCGAGATGGACACCAACATCGAAGACATTCGCTTTGTCCCTGGCAGTGAAAACACCACCACACTGGTATTTCAGTTGGCCGTGCAGGACCGCACGCAACTCGGTCGCCTGATCAAGCGTGTACGCAGTCTGAAGGCAACGCTGCGCGCGCGACGAGCCTGATACAACACTTTCTCCCGACCTGTGCTGAGGTTTGTAGGTTACGCTGCACTGGGCTTTGTGCGCAGACACGGTTACCATCCGCGTCAGGCAACTAACCATCCTATCGGGAATCAATTATGAGCAAAGAGATTATCGCCACCGATCAGGCACCGGGCGCAATCGGTGCGTATTCACAGGCGGTCAAAGTCGGTGACACTGTTTACCTTTCGGGGCAGATTCCACTGGTTCCCGCCACCATGGAAGTGGTTGAAGGCGATGTTGAAGCGAAAATCCGCCAGGTGTTCGACAATATGTCAGCCGTGTGCGCAGCGTCGGGCGGGTCGCTGGCCGACATTGTTAAACTGTCTGTGTTCCTAACTGATCTGAACGACTTTGCCAAAGTGAATGAAGTCATGGCTGACTACTTTGCAGAACCCTACCCGGCACGTGCTGCAATTGGTGTGGCAGAGTTGCCGAAAGGTGTACCGGTGGAAGTTGAAGGTATCATGGTGCTTAACGCTTAATTGCATTACGTGCAGTCTGTCGCTGTATCACAGGCATGGATCTAACCGAGCTTTCTGTCACCCGACTTAAAGGGGTGGGTAGTAAACAGGCTGAAAAGCTGGCACGGCTGCAAATCAAGTCGGTGCAGGATGTGTTGTTCCATCTGCCGTTGCGTTACCAGGATCGAACCCGCGAGATTGCTATTGGTGATCTTGCGGTGGGTCTTGAAGCCGTGTTCAGCGGTGTGGTTCGGGATGTCGAAGTGCTGTTTCATCGTCGCCGCTCGATGGTCTGCACGCTGGCAGACGACACTGGTGAGATCCGGCTGCGTTTTTTTCACTTCAATAATCAACAGCGTGACAAACTGCGTCAGGGCGCCCGAATTTCCTGCTTCGGTGAAATCCGTCGCGGGCGGCAAACACTTGAAGTGGTACACCCGGAGTATCAGGTACTCAGCACCGGTGCCTCAGCAGTAATCTCACAAACCCTGACACCGATCTATCCGGTCACCGAGGGTTTGCACCAACTGGCGATGCGCAAGATTACCGATCAGGCGCTTGCTCATCTTAAAAATGCACGTCTCGAAGAACTGCTGGCAGTGCCGGATTCTGCCACCACTCTGCAGGAAGCGCTTACTATCGTACACCGGCCGCCGCCGTCAATTAACGTTGATGCGCTGCTGCAGGGAACGCACCCGGCGGTGCAGCGACTGGCACTTGAAGAACTGGTCGCACACAGACTCAGTGTGCAGCAGGTTCGCCGCAAAGCGCTACTGCAGTCTGCGCCCGGCATACCGGCACCAAGTGAGTTATGTGCAAAGCTGATCGACACACTGCCGTTTACGCTAACCGGAGCGCAGGCACGGGTTATTGATGAGATAGCTGCCGATCTGCAAACTCCGCAACCTATGCTGCGCCTGATACAGGGTGATGTTGGTTCCGGTAAAACCATGGTGGCAGCAGCCGCGGCGGCAATGGCGGTCGGAGCCGGTTATCAGGTGGCGATTATGGCGCCAACCGAAATACTCGCCGAGCAGCATTTGGTGAGTTTCAGTAATTGTTTTGAACCGCTTGGTCTTAAGATTGGATGGCTAAAGGGCAAGCTTGGCAGTCGTCAGAAACGCGATGCCATTGAAGCGATTGCCATGGGGCACACCAATATAGCAGTCGGTACTCACGCGCTGTTTCAGCGCGATGTGGAATTTGCCAACCTTGGTCTGACAATAGTCGACGAACAACATCGCTTCGGTGTGCATCAGCGTTTGTCCCTGCGTGAAAAAGGCATAGAGAATGGTCGTGTACCGCATCAGCTGACGATGACGGCAACTCCCATCCCGCGTACTCTGGCAATGACCGCCTATGCCGATCTTGACTGCTCGGTGATCGATGAATTGCCCCCCGGTCGTCAGGAAATTAAAACGGTTGCGGTACCCAACAGCAGGCGTAACGAAATGATTGAACGCGTTGCCGTTGCAATCTCACAGGGCAGGCAGGTGTACTGGGTATGTACCCTGATTGAAGAGTCTGAAGTACTGCAGGCGCGGGCCGCGGAAGACACTGTCGATGAGCTGGCCGCACATATGCCCGATGTAGCTATTGCGATGGTTCACGGTCGCATGAGCAGCGCCGACAAAGACCACACCATGCATGAGTTTAAAGAAAACCGTGTGCAGCTGCTGGTGGCAACCACCGTTATCGAAGTCGGTGTCGATGTACCAAATGCATCGTTAATCATTATCGAAAACGCAGAGCGACTCGGTTTATCGCAGTTGCATCAGCTGCGTGGTCGTGTCGGGCGCGGCAGTGTATCGAGCAGTTGTGTGCTGGTGTACGAAAGCGGATTGAGTCAGCGCGCCAAACAACGTATTGCCATTATGCGTGAGACCAACGATGGATTTGCCATTGCAGAAAAGGATCTTGAACTGCGCGGTGCAGGTGAGTTGCTTGGAACGCGGCAGACCGGCGTCATGCAGTTTCGTATAGCTGATTTAATGCGGGATAAACAACTGCTTGAAAAGGCAAGACAGCTCAGTGAGCAGGTGCCCGCAGATAGAATACCGGCGCTGGTGGAACGTTGGATGGGTGACGAAGCACCCGAGTATGGCAATGTTTAATCGTGCTTTTGTCGCCGGCATATTGTCACCAGCAACAGCGCCGCCAGTCCGCCACAAACCGTGCCATACAGGTGTGCGTTGACAATCACATTGCCACCGGTAATTTTCTCGCTACTCTCCACCGCGCCGTAAATCTGTTCCCAGATAATCTTTCCGACGGTGTAAATAATAAGGATTGTGGCGATTACTTTCTGGTGGCGAAACTCGGCAATCGCACCACCCAGCAGCAACCCGTACAGGACCCCGGATAACCCGACATACCAGTTCAGTTGCGGGTCCAGTAACAGGAGTCCGGTGCCCACGCCGGCCATGCTTGCCAGCCCGGTAAGCGCCCACTGCCAGGCCTTCATGGCCGGCGCCAGCAACAGACTGATGACAGCCAGGCCCGCCAGATTGAGCAATAAATGCGGATATCCGAGATGCACCAGGTTGCCGGTCAGCAGCCGCCACCACTGGCCATCGTTGATCTGCGGACGGCTGAAGCGCAGTGGCTCGACCAGACCGGTCACTTGAAAAACGATGCAGGCAATACCAACAATCAGGGAAAGCCAGTAGGCGCGATGTATTCCTGCGAGCTTGAAATCGTCACGGGTGGTATGTTCAGGTTGCAAGGAACTCTTTCCGTGTTGTTTTATCAGTACAGTAACAGGCGGCACGAATGTAGCCGTTATAATGTTCGGCAATTCTACTACGGCGGCACGACGGACAGCGAAGCATACAGTCCGTGCGGTGTCTGTCGGGTGATCAGCCGACATCAAGTTCAAGTTTGGAGCCAAAAAAGTGAATAAAACAGCAGCGGAGATACCCGCTTCAATCAAAACCGGTTTGCCAGTCAGGAGTCAGCGCGGATTCAGTTTGATAGAACTGATTGCGGTGGTTGCCATTCTCGGTATTCTGGCGGCCGTGGTTGCACCGAAAATTTTCAACCAGCCCGGTAAGGCAAGGATTGCCAAAGCGAAAACCGAAATCAAAGGAATTGAATCGGCATTGCAAATGTACAAGCTCGAGAATTTTAATTTTCCAACCACCGATCAGGGGTTGCTGGCGCTGGTTGAGCAACCGACCGGTGAGCCCGAAGCACCGAACTGGCAGGAAGGCGGTTATCTGTCAAAGGTGCCCAAAGACCCGTGGGGACGTGACTACCTGTACGTAAGCCCCGGTGAAAACAGCGATGTCGATGTTTACTCTCTCGGTGCCGACGGTCAGGAAGGCGGTGACGGTGAAAACGCCGATATTGGCAACTGGACTCTGTAGCGCCGATTCTTCATTGTCTATTAGAGTGTGAACAATGATACCGGCTCACGGTTGGCATCAACGCAAAGCTCGAGGCTTTTCATTGCTCGAGCTTATCGTTGTGATGGCGATGATGGCCGCGCTGACCAGTGTCATTGTGCCGAGAATAAATTTCGGTGGTGAGAAAGAACAAATAAAAACCGAAACACTGCGGCTGGCAGAACTCATGAACCGTGCTGCAGAAGAATCGATTTTTAAAACTGTCCAGATCGGTATTCGTTTTACCGATGGCAATTATCAGTTCCTTGCTCTCGACGGTGACGGCCGCGAAGGTAAATGGGTGGCCTATGAAAGTAATACCTTTCGCACCCGCGACTGGCCTGACAACTTTGATGTTGAAGTTGAAATTTCAGGTGTCGCTGTGGAACTTGAAAGTAAGGAAGCTTTCAAAATTGATGAGAAAACCCGACCGCACGTGATGTTCCTCTCCAATGGTGAAGTGATGCCGGATTTTAAAGTGACGGTAGAAAAAGGTCTGAACAATGATCGCTGGCAGGTTGCAAGCGGTGTTGAAGAACTGATCACGTTCGGTAAAGCAGACGACTTTTGAATACCCGGGCTTATCAACGCGGATTCACACTGGTTGAAATACTGGTGTCACTGGCGATTTTGTCGATCATCCTTGGTGCGCTGGTGCAAAGTGCCGGTGTTGCCACATCGAATGCCGGTCGCATGCGTGACCGCACCATCGCAGAATGGGTGGCAACCAATCGGCTGGCGGAGCTGCGCTTGTCGCCATCGTTTCCGGAAACCGGCAGCAAATCCGGTGAAGAAGAAATGTTCGGCAAGCCGTGGTATTGGAAAACCATCGTGCAAAAAGTTGAAGATGACGATCTGCGACGGGTGGATGTAGAAGTCAGAAGCAGTGAAGATTCTGAGAATCCATTAATCACTATTGCCGGGTTTGTCAGTCACCCGCGCCTTAAGGCACGCAGTACGGCGGCACGGCAATGATCACAAACCGCGGATACAAAACTGCCCAGTCCGGCTTTACGCTGGTTGAATTTATCGTCGCCACAGCAGTGCTGGCGATTATGGGTGGCGTTGCCTACGGCGGCTGGTTCAACGTGACCCGTATTGCCGACCGTACCGAACAAACCATTGCACGCTACGATGAATTGCAGCGAACGTTTTACTGGTTTGCTGAAGACTTCGAACAGATCGTTAAACGCGACGCTGTGGAAGAGCTGGGTGGCAAGAGAAAGAGTATTGAAATCAGTGAGCAGGGCGAGTTTATTATTCAGGTGACGCGTGGTGGCTGGACCAATCCCGCGTTGTTGCAGGTGCCGCCGCGCAGCCATTTGCAAAGCGTTGCGTATTATATTGACTCGGATGACCGCCTGTTGCGACGCTACTGGTATCACGTTGACCGCTTTGACTCTACGTCTTATCGTGACAGGCTAATGGTAAATGATGTCGTCGGTTTGACGTTTCGGTTTTTAACAGCGAGTGGTGAGTGGACAACTTCGTGGCCTCCGGAAGAAAGCAACAACCTGGAAGAAGAGTTCGACGAGTTGCCTATTGCGCTGGAAACCACCATTGAACTCGATGATCTCGGCTCAGCCAGACGGCTCTATGTGTTGCCTAACTGAAGTGCCACAGCGGCAGCAGGGTGCCGCGCTGGTCACTACGCTGTTAATTGTGGCACTGATTACCGTCACGGTGACGTCAATGGCAACGCGTCAGCAACTATCAATTCAGCGTGCGTCAAACCGTCAGGTGCAGTCTCAGCTGCACAACCTTGCATCGGCGGGCGAGCAGTTTGCCATTGCTGTACTTAATCGTGACCGCCGCGATGGTGAGCGCAACAATTCTGATAGCACTGAAGATTTTTGGGCCGAAAGCCTGCCGCCGGTACCCATTGATGGTGCCACCGTCGAAGGCTGTGTTATCGACCTGCAGGGAAAGTTCAACCTGAATAATCTGGTCAGTATTGAGGGCACCACTGATCAGCTTGAGTATGAAGGACTGCAGCGGCTGCTGCGTGCGTTGAGTATCGACACATTGAAGGCCGAGGCAATTCTTGACTGGATTGATCCGAATATTGATGTCACCGGTGCTGACGGTGCCGAAGATGATTTTTATACCGGGCAGACACCCGCGTACCGTGCCGCCAACGGTCCAATGGTCAGCCCCACCGAGTTATTGCTGGTGAAGGGTTTTCGCGTTAACGATGAAGGTGGACTGGACGACTACGACACGCTGCTGCCGCATATCTCTACGCTGCCGACTGGTACTGCTATTAACGTCAATACCGCATCGGCGCCGGTATTGGCATCGCTGGCAGATTACATGATTGAACTGTCCGATGAACTCAAAGTGGTAGATGATGAGTACTGGGAGAACTACCCGAATTGTCCGGAGGGTGGTGGATTGCTCGACAGCGTGATCAACAGTGAAGGAGAGGGGGCAGATGAATCAGCCGACCCGCAGGTGGCCGAAGAAGAATTCGAAGATGACGGTTTTATCTACGAAGAGACCCAAACCTTTATCAGTCAGGCTGAACTCAGTGAAGATCAAAATATCGCTGATGCCAACATTGCCGTCAGCAGTGGTTACTTTATGTCACGTGTAACAGTACGCAGAGAAGAAATCAGCCTGACCCAGTACACTACGCTTTTTCGCGACAATACCGGTGCGGTTACCGCATTGCAGCGATCGCGTGGCGGGCTGTAAGCTAGCCATGCGACACTATATCTAAACGGAACCTAATTGTGGCTCAGTATTTATTAACCTACCTGCAACGTATCGGCGACGATTATCTTCGCTGGGCGGTGTGTGATGACCGCAGCAAATCTGTCAGTGCACACGATCACGGCAGCTTTGCCGATGCGGCAAAGGCTGCAGAACGGCGCCGCGTTGTTATGGTGGTGGCCGGTACCGAGTTGCTGCTCGAAGAAGCAGCAGTGCCGGTAAGCAATCTGACTAAAGCGCTCAAAGCAATTCCCTATGCGCTGGAAGATCAGTTAGCCCAGGACGTCGAAACATCGCACTTTGCATTTGGCGCAAAATTACCTAATGGCAAAATACCGGTAGCAGTGATGGCAATGGAAGGGCTTGACTGGCTGCTTGATCGCTGTGAGCAGGCCGGTCTTTCTGTTGCCGAGATTATTCCTGAGCCCTATGCATTACCACTGGAAGACGGACGGATTACCGTGATGACCAACTCCGGCCACGCTTCAGTGCGACAGTCGCCCGGCAAAGGGTTTTCGTGTGATTCCGATATGCTCGGCCTGCTGCTCGACAACAGTGTCGACAGCGAAGCACTGACAGATGACGATGCTGATGCCGCACCGGAGAAAACCGCAAGCCCAGAGGAAATGATTTGGGGAGCACTGCATTTTGCCTGCGGGCCGGACCGCTACGAGTTGCGTACCGCCGAAGGGCCGGTGCCGATGCGAACGGAAGTCGAGCTGTTTTCAAGAGGACTGGCTCAGGCCAGAGCAAAGAACAAAAAGAACCCCTACATCAATCTGCTGCAGGGCGAATACAGTAAAACCGAAGCAATTGGCAAAGCATGGAAGCCATGGCGGGTGCCGGCGGCACTTGCCGCAACGCTTGTTGCGCTGTGGGGTGGGGCCACTTTCCTTCAGTATCAGGCGCTCGGTAAACAGCAGGAAGAATTGCAGCAACAGATGTCGGCAGTGCTTAAAGACACTTTCCCCGGGGTTCGCAACCCGCAGAGTGATCCAGTCAGGCAAATGAAGTCGAGATTCAAAGCGCTTGCCGGTGGCGCCGCTGCAATCGATGACGGCAGTTTCATTGTGATGATGTCGGCGGTCGGTTCAGCGCT
>CAYZVB010000033.1:15529-23665 GCA_964481315.1 uncultured Granulosicoccaceae bacterium | reverse complement strand
GCAACTGATTCGCGGGCGCGTGTCGGCACATCCCGATGGCTACGGCTTTCTGATCAAAGAACAGGGTGATGACGATATCTACCTGAGTGCGCGACAGATGCGTCGTGTACTGGACGGCGACCGCGTGGTGGTGCACATCACCGGGACCGACAATCGCGGTCGTTCTGAAGGAGCGATTGTCGAGGTAGTAGAGCGGGCCAATAAAACGATTGTCGGCAAAATTGAAATCAGTCGCGGTGTGGCGGTGCTGCATCCCGACAACAAACGTATTGGCGTTGAGATTCTGGTTAGCGATGCAGGTGCGGCCAAAGACGGTCAGATTGTACTTGTTGAAATTATTGAACAACCTACCAACAGACGTCCGCCGATCGGAGCAGTGATTGAAGTGCTGGGTGAGCACATGGCGCCCGGTATGGAAATCGATATCGCTATCCGCTCGCGTGATATACCGGAAGAGTGGCCGCAGGAAGTCACCACCGAGGCCTCTGGTATTGGTGCCGAGGTCAGTGCCGGGGCAATTGCCGAACGTCGCGATATCCGGTCACTGCCACTGGTGACTATTGACGGTGAAGATGCCAGGGATTTTGACGATGCGGTGTTTGCTGAAAAGAAACCATATGGCTGGCGACTGGTGGTGGCGATTGCCGATGTCTCGCACTATGTAAACATAGATTCACCGCTTGACCGTGAGGCATACAATCGTGGTACTTCAGTTTACTTTCCGCAGCGTGTGATCCCCATGCTGCCCGAGAGTTTGTCTAACGGGTTGTGCTCGTTAAACCCTGATGTCAACCGGCTGTGTATGGTGTGTGATATGGGCATTACGCACGACGGTACTATTAAACGTGCGCGATTTTATCCGGCTACCATGCGCTCACATGCGCGCTTAACCTACACCGAGGTTGGAGCGTTTGTGCAGGGCGATAACAAGGCGGCAAAAAAATTAGGCCCGCTGGGTAAACATATTACTACGCTGCACGAGCTGTATTGTGCAATGCGTGAGGCGCGCAGCGAACGCGGTGCGATTGATTTTGAAAGCACTGAAACCCGTATTGTTTTTGACGACAACGCGAAGATTCAGCAGCTGGTTCCAACGGTACGCAACGATGCACACATGATGATTGAAGAGTGCATGATTGCGGCAAATATCAGTGCAGCGAAGTTTATTGCGCGGCACAGGGTGCCGGGACTGTTTCGTGTGCATGAGGGGCCGGGTGAAGACAAGCTTGTTGATGTGCGAAAGTTTCTACAGCAGCGCGGACTGGCGCTTGGCGGTGGTGACAAACCACAGGCTAAAGACTACGCGCAAACGCTTTATGCTGCACGTGACCGCGCAGATTTGCTGGTGATTCAGACCGTGTTATTGCGTTCGATGAATCAGGCGGTTTACACCACTCGTGACAGCGGTCACTTTGGTTTGGCACTTGAGCACTATGCGCACTTTACTTCACCTATACGTCGTTATCCGGACTTAATGGTGCACCGAGCCATCAAACATATTTTAACGCACCGGCATAAAGACGGTTATCACTACGACAGTACTCTGGTTGCAGAGATCGGTGATCACTGTTCCATGACAGAGCGTCGTGCCGAGGCGGCAGTGCGCGATGTGATTTCATGGCTTAAGTGTGAATACATGCAGGACCACATTGGCAGTTCACATGAAGGGGTAATCAGCGGTGTTACCTCGTTTGGTGTGTTTGTAGAGTTGCGCGATGTGCATGTGGAAGGTTTGGTGCACATCACATCGCTGCCAAAAGACTACTATGAGTTCGACCCGGTCAGCCACCGTCTGCGAGGTCGTGCCGGCGGTCGTGAGTTTGGCCTTGGTCAGATCATTCAGGTGCTGGTTGCGGCGGTGAATGTTGACGAAAGAAAAATCGATTTTCAGATCGACTCCAATGTCACCACCTCGGGTAGAAAGCCTAAGCGTGGCAAAAAGGCATCTGCAGAAACTCATCAGGCTGATTTCAGCAAGAACAAGAAAGGCAAAGGTAAGAAAGATAAGAAGCGCAAGTCGGTTAAGCGTAAAAAGCGTAAAGACACCGCAAAGGCACAGCCCGACGGGAAAACTGTGAAACCGAAGACTAAGCCGAAGTCAAAAAAGAAAACTGCAAAGAAAAAAAGCCGTGTTGCCGGTAAGGCACGCAGTGCACGTGGGAAGTCCGGTTCGTGAAGCTCGAAACTATCTGCGGCATACATGCGGTAACGGCGATTGTGCAGCGCCACCCGGCTCAGGTTGAGTCGGTATGTTTTACCAGTGCAAGAAATGACCAGCGCCTGCAGCAGTTGCAAAAACTGGTGGCGGAAAACGCTATTAGCACAACTACCATTGATGGCAGCGAGTTCCAGGAAAAATTCAGTGCGCTAAACCATCAGGGGGTGGTGGCGATGTGCCGTCCACGTGAGCCGTTGAGTGAACCTGAATTACTTAAAATGCTCAGTGAACTGCAGGAACCTGCGCTGGTGCTGGTGCTTGATCAGATCACCGACCCGCACAACTTCGGTGCTATCCTGCGCACCGCTGATGCGGCCGGCGTGCACTGTGTTATTGCGCCGAAAAATGCCAGTGTCGGTATGACTGCTGTGGTGCGTAAGGTGGCCAGCGGTGCGGCGGAGACAATGGCCTATTGCCGTGTGGCGAATCTGGCGCGTTGCCTCGCCGAGCTTAAGTCCCTGGGGATCTGGCTGTACGGTGCAGCAGGTGATAAGGGCTCGCAACCGTACGGTTCGGTCGATTTCGGCGGCTCTGTGGCAATTTTAATGGGGGCGGAAGGCAATGGGTTGCGACGACTGACCCGCGAGGCCTGCGACGGACTGATTAGCATTCCCATGCTCGGGTCGGTGGAGAGTTTGAATGTCTCGGTGGCCACCGGCGTCTGTCTGTATGAAGTTGTCAGGCAGAGAAGCGAGTCACAATCATAAAAGCATACCGCATTGGCACAGCTGTGTTATAATTGCCGGTTCACAATCAGGTTTTTCCACTCCTTGTCCAGCACAGACCAAAACGGTGCGGGCAATACCCACAGGAGCATTTATGCGACACTACGAAATTGTGTTTCTGGTTCATCCTGACCAGAGCGAACAGGTCCCTGCGATGGTAGAGCGCTACCGTGGCATTATTGAAAACGCCAGCGGTACCGTACACCGCGAAGAAGACTGGGGCCGGCGCCAGCTCGCGTACCCGATCAACAAGGTGTACAAGGCGCACTACATTCTGCTTAACATCGAATGTACCCACGAAACACTGGAAGAGCTGACCAGCGCCTTCCGTTTCAACGATGCAGTCATCCGTCACATGGTGCTTAAGCGCAAAGCGCCGGTCACTGCCGAATCTCCGTTGCTTAAGCGTGAAGAAGACGAAAAGCGCAGTAACGATGACCGTCCGCGCCGCGACGACAACGAAGATCGTCCCGCATATGACGTGAACAAAGGCGAGCCATCAATTGTAGAGGCGGCAGCCAAAGAAGACGCGACTGCCGGAGCTGCTGAAACAAGCGCCGCTGAGACAGGCGCGGCAGAAGCTGTAACCGGTTCTGAGACAGGAGAATAATCATGGCCCGTTTTTTCCGCAGAAAGAAATACTGCCGTTTTACCGCTGAAAACATCGAACACATCGATTACAAAGACCTTGAGTTACTGAAGGCCTATGTCACCGAAACCGGTAAAATCGTACCAAGCAGAATCACTGGCACCAGTGCGCGATACCAGCGTCAGCTGGCAACTGCAGTGAAGCGTGCCCGTTACCTGGCATTGCTGCCGTACAGCGATCATCATTAAGCATAACGCTTAATCCGGCAACTTTATTAAGTCGTCGTTGTAATGTTTCAAGCGCTTGCGGGCTACGCGGTACGTGGCCCGGTGCAGGGTGCCATTGTTGCTTCCAGCACGCTGGTACTATCTACTATTCTTGCACCGCTGGTGGTTGTCAGCAGCGCCATTGTGGCGCTGGTGTGGTTGCGGCTCGGTCACAGGGCAGGGTTGATCTCAGTTGGCATATCGCTGCTTTTTTCAACCGCCATTGCGCTGATGACAGCATTGCCTGCACTGGCCCCGGGCGGTGTGATTCTGTCTTCATGGCTCCCGGTCATTGTTATGGCCTGGGTGCTGAGAGACACGGTCAGAATAGATTTGGCCATACTCGCCGGTGCGGCATTGATTGCCACTGTAGTGGTAGCGGTCTACGCAGCGGTACCGGATGTCTCCGGAAGCTGGCGGAAACTTTTCAGCGGCTTGTTTGAAAACCCGCAGGTGCTGCCGGAGCAATTGCGACAGCTTGATGCCGGTGACCGTGAGCGTATGCTCGATGCGGCCAGCCGGTATATCACTGGTATGTACGCGGCAATCTGGTTCTTTATTGCCGCACTGAGCTTGCTGTTGGCCAGAGCGTGGCAGGCACGGCTGTTTAACCCGGGCGGTTTGCAGCGGGAGTTTCACGAGCTGCGTTTCGGTCTCGTGGCCAGTGCAATCGGTCTGGCAATTGTGGCCGGTGCGGTGGTTACCCGTTCCGAGCTGCTGGTGGCGCTGGCGATGGTTGTTTGTGCGCTGTTTGTATTGCAGGGCGCAGCGATTCTGCATTGCGTGGTAAAAAAACGCGGTGGCAGCATTGCCTGGCTGGTAGGTGCGTATTTATTGATTCTGGTCACTATGCCGGAGTCTTTGGTGTTTCTTGGTGTTTGCGGTATTGCAGACGCCTGGCTTGATGTCAGGAATAAGGTCGGGGCTAAAGCGCCCGATGAAGATCAACAATAGAAGGTGAAAGAATATGCAAGTCATCTTGCTAGAAAAAATCAGCAACGTTGGCAACCTCGGTGACCTGGTTGAGGTAAAGCCGGGTTTTGCTCGCAATTTCCTGTTGCCTACCGGCAAAGCTCAAATGGCCACTAAGGCCAACCTTGAAGAATTTGAAGCCAAGCGTGCCGAGTATGAAGCTCAGCAGGCGTCACTGCTTGAGGCTGCCAAGCAGCGTGCAGCTGCACTTGAAGGTGCTTCGGTTACGGTTCTGGCACGCTCCGGTAACGAAGGCAAATTATTCGGTTCAGTTGGTGGCGATGAAATTGCGGCTGCGTTTACAGCTGCCAATAAGCCGGTTGAAAAGCGCGAGCTGCGTCTGCCGGACGGACCACTGCGCAACACTGGTGAGCACGACGTTGTGCTGCATATTCACCCCGAAATTGACGTCGCTGTGAAGGTGATCGTCGAAGGTGAAGAAGAGTAGTTTTGATCCGCTGCGCCGGACATCCTGTCCGGCCTGAGCTTGTTGTAAAGTTCCAGTACAGTCGCACCTGCGGCGCTGTGCCGGGGTAACTGTCTGTGTTTTGCAAGCCCGGCGCCACCGCTGTTGCGTATTCGAAACACTGGTTTCATGTGTGTTTGTGAAATACACAGCGGTGCATTGAAAGCCTGTAAATTTATTACCATAATGCCGCTACACCAGTCGGGCATGTTTCTGTCACATGCCTTAAACAACCGCGTATTCTCCGGTAATTTGCGGCAATTCGATCTCCGTAGCCTTTGCGCCGGCAGGAAAGATGTTGCTGGTGGTTTGGTGTCTAAAGCCGGTAGAATTATCCGTCCTGCACAGTAAACGGCGTTATCTTGGCAACTCCATACCCGGTAGAAAACGATACCAGTGAAATCCGTCTGCCTCCGCACTCGATAGAAGCGGAGCGGTCGGTGATTGGTGCGTTAATTCTCAACCCGGACGCCTGGGATAAGGTTGCCGATGTTGTCGCTGAAGAAGACTTCTACCGGCATGATCACCGATTGTTCTTCCGTGCCATTGAATCGCTGGCTGACAAGAACGCACCCCGCGATGCGGTAACGGTTACCGAACGCCTGGAAAGTGCCGGCGACCTTGGTGAGACCGGCGGGCTGCCGTATCTGGTTGAGCTTGCCGAGCAAACACCCAGTGCCACCAATATTGTTGCCTACGCTTCTATTGTTCGTGAGCGTTCGGTTCTGCGGCAATTAATTTCTACCTGTAATTCAGTTGCCGATCTGGCGTTTCGGCCCGATGGACTTGGCGTTGCCGAAATTCTTGACTCTGCCGAGTCGCAGATGTTTGCCATTGCCGACCGCACCAACCGCGCGACTGCCGGTTTAACCAAGGTCGGCGACATCATGCAGGCGACCAAAGAAAAGCTTGAAGAGCTTGGCGCCAACCCGAGTTCGCTGACCGGGATTTCTACCGGTTATAAAGACCTCGACAAACTCACCTCGGGTTTACAGAAGTCCGATCTGATTATCGTGGCCGGCCGTCCATCGATGGGTAAAACCTCGTTTTCAATGAACATTGTTGAAAACGTAGCATTAAGCCAGGAGCTGCCGGTTGCCATGTTCAGTATGGAAATGCCCGGTGAGCAACTGTGTATGCGAATGATTTCATCGTTAAGTAAAATTGAGCTGAATCGCGTGCGTAACGGCCAGCTGAATGATGCTGACTGGGCGCGCATTACGTCGGCCACCAATATATTGCACCAGCACAGCCGAATCTATATTGATGAAACACCGGCGATGTCACCGACTGAGGTACGGGCACGGTGTCGAAGACTGGCGCGCGAGCAGGGCGGTATTGGTCTGGTTGTTATCGATTACCTGCAGCTGATGCAAACCGGTAACCGCGCAGAAAACCGCGCAACTGAGATCTCCGAAATATCCCGCTCGCTTAAAGCGCTGGCAAAAGAATTGTCGGTGCCGGTGATTGCACTGTCGCAGCTCAACCGAAGCCTTGAGAATCGTCCCGACCGGCGACCGATCATGTCAGATTTGCGCGAGTCGGGTGCGATTGAGCAGGACGCCGACGTTATTGCGTTTGTCTACCGTGATGAGGTGTACAATCCGGATTCGCCTGATAAAGGAACGGCGGAGATTTTGGTCCGCAAACAGCGTAACGGGCCGACTGGCAGCGTGCGGCTGACCTTTAACGGGCAATGGACGCGGTTTGATAACTATGCGCCTGAGCACTACGGTGCTCCGGAACACTATGGTGGCATTCAGGACCTGGATGAGTGACAGGGAACACAGGCAAGTCAAAATCAGTATTGATCTTGCCGCGATCAGACACAACCTGAGACGTGCCCGTGAATGTGCCCCTGCGAAAAAAATCTTCAGTGTCGTCAAAGCCGATGCCTACGGGCACGGTGTTAAGCGGATACTTCCGGCCCTAACCGATACCGACGCGTTTGCCGTGGCCAACGTAGCTGAAGGTGTTGCATTGCGTAACGCGGTGAGCCGTAAACCGATACTGGTATTGCAGGGGTTTCACTCAACGGATCAGCTGGCCGATTGCCTTCGCGCCGGGTTGTGGCCGGTTATTCATCATGCAGAGCAGCTGGAGATGTTGTCCGGCAATACACGCAACGCGAATTTACATTGCTGGCTGGAGGCTGACACCGGCATGGGCAGGCTCGGATTTAAGCTGGATCAGATCAGCCAGGTGTACGAAAGATTACAACGGCAGGGCGTTGAAACGGTTGGTTTGATGACGCATTTTGCCAGTGCCGACCGCAGCGCCGACATGTCTACCGACCGTCAGCTCAAAGTATTTAAGAAAATAAAACTCGATAAATCAGAGCGCACTGCGGCGAACTCCGCTGCGTTGATCGACAGACCTGAAAGCCACTTTGACTGGGTTAGGCCGGGACTGATGCTATACGGTGCGAATCCAATGGAGTATCAGGCTGGTGATGAACCCGGCGACGACTTCGGTTTGCAGCCGGCGATGCGTGTTACCGCCCCTGTTATTGCTATTCGCGAATTGAAACGTGGGGACCGTGTCGGCTATGGCGGTACCTACGAATGCCGGGAATCAACGCGCGTTGCCATTGTTGGCGCGGGCTACGGCGACGGTTACCCGCGAACTGTAGCGCCGGGTACCTGTGTGGTGCTGGGGAATCGTCGTTGTCCGATTATCGGGCGTGTATCGATGGACTCAATGAGCGTTGATATTTCCGCATTGTCTGTTGATCCGCCGATAGATTATCCGGTAACCCTGTGGGGTCATGTCAGTTTGCTGGTTGATGAAGTCGCGCATCGTGTTGGCACAATACCGTATGAGTTGCTTTGTTCCATTCGCGGAAAGCGCAGTTGGCACGATCCGGCAACCGAAGTAAATGTTCGTAAGATTGTCGATGA
>CAYZVB010000033.1:285-15519 GCA_964481315.1 uncultured Granulosicoccaceae bacterium | reverse complement strand
TAAGTTGCTGATTCATGCCGGTTAACATTTGCTGACAGGTATCGACAGGCTGGCGTCAAACGTGTGACGTTACATAGTGTTTCAAAAGATTCATAAAATGCAAAATCCCACACCGTAACGGTTACTAATATCAAGTCGCTGCGGTACAGTGAACCTGTAGGCAATTAGCGTTGCATGAGCAGTCGATCGCTGCGCACTCACCAATGTGTCAGATGGCATGAAGCGTGTCTGGTTATTTAACAGCTAGCGAACCAAATAAGTGGTCTGGAACATCACGGAAACAACATGAAGCCAATAAAAAAAGCGGTATTCCCCGTTGCAGGAATGGGAACGCGGTTTCTCCCGGCAACTAAAGCAAACCCCAAAGAAATGTTACCGGTGGTGGATAAACCACTAATCCAGTATGCGGCTGAAGAAGCCGTTGCTGCGGGCATCGATACGCTGATTTTTGTTACCGGCAGAAACAAGCGATCAATCGAAGACCATTTCGACACTGCCTATGAGCTTGAGCGTGAGCTCGAAGAGCGAAACAAAGAAAAAATGCTGCGCATTGTGCGCGAAATTCTACCGCCTGAGGTGAAGTGCGTTTTTATCCGCCAATCTGAAGCACTTGGCCTGGGACACGCGGTGTTATGCGCCAAGCCTGTTGTTGGCGACGAGCCTTTCGCAGTGATTCTCGCGGACGATCTGATTACTTCCAGCGACAAACCTGTACTGAGCCAAATGGTTGATGTATACGACTACCAGCATTGCTCGGTACTCGGTGTGCAGGAAGTACCGATGGAAGAAGTTCATCAGTACGGCGTTGTCGATGCACGTGATGCCTCTGACAGAGTTTACGAAGTGCGCGGCATGGTTGAAAAACCCGCACAGGCAGATGCACCTTCAAATCTGGCAGTGGTAGGGCGTTACATTCTGACCCCTAAACTGTTCGAGCTGCTGGAAACCCAGGAGCGCGGTGCAGGTAACGAAATACAGTTAACCGATGCCATTGCAAGGCTTCTCGGTAACCAGCGCGTACTGGCCTACAACTTCAACGGTAAGCGCTTCGACTGTGGCAGCAAGCTCGGCTATTTGCAGGCACAGGTTGAATATGCACTGGCACATGATGAAGTGGGCGAAGAGTTCAGGGAATATCTGCTCGGGCTTGACCTTGGCCCAAGCATCACCCGCAAGCGTGCTGCCAACGGTTAGTTAAACACGATGCAGCTGACATAACTCGAGCTGCATACGAGTTTAAAAAAGACGTCTTAAAGGCGTCTTTTTTTATTTAGGCAGCATGTTTTCCCGGGGCAGAAGAATATTAAAAGACTCTCTGATCTTCGCATCGACGTCGCTATCGATATGATCAGGGAAGTGACTACCAAGAATTTCATTGACTCGCTTTGTCGATTCCTTTAACAGATCGGGGCGGTCTTTTTCGTACCATTCTTTCGGGCTGTTGCGATCACCGAGTTCCGGGTAGAGATATTCTTTTTGCATTAACTGCATGGTTTGGTTGTGACCCAGATAATGCAGCGGCCCGTCAACGCAAACATCGCGCATGGTTTGTATTGACAGTGTTTCGTCATTGACGTCGATACCGCGAACCGTTCGATTAATTGCACCGAGCATATCATTGTCAATGACATAACTTTCCAGACACGCACCCAGCAGGCTTGCGTGCATACCTGCAGATTCGTAAATCATGTTGGCACCGGAGTGTGCTGCCAGTGTGACGGTATAACCTTTTTCGTAACCCGACTGCGGGTCTGGCAGCTTGGCATCGGCCATACCTGCAGCCACACCGGTAGGCAGATCGTAGTATCTGCCCATTTGTCCGCAGGCTGCCATCAGGATAGCCTGTTCGCCACTGCCGCCACTCATTGCACCGGTACGCAGATCAGACACAAACGGCCACGTGCCGAAAATCGCCGGGTGCTTTGGCTTTAGCATATTCACGTACACCAACCCTGCAAGTACCTCTGCAACTGACTGAACCACCGAACCTGCGATTGCCGCCGGACTGGTTGCACCTGCCTGTCCGGCAGACAATAACAGTACCGGCATGCCGCCATGTACTGCAGATTCGAGACACGCGCAGGCATCTTCTGCAAAGCGCAGTGGCGGTACTACAAAACAACACGACATCGATACAAACGGACGGGCGCGCCAGGCTTCCTCTGAACCTGCAACGTGGTGTAGCAGCTTTAGTGATTGATC
Organism: uncultured Granulosicoccaceae bacterium; assembly: GCA_964481315.1. GTDB lineage: Bacteria > Pseudomonadota > Gammaproteobacteria > Granulosicoccales > Granulosicoccaceae. Next base: position 13,317 of record CAYZVB010000033.1, on the reverse strand, counting down.
GACATGTTCCGGCAGGACCCAGCTTGAACCCACATGTTTTTTGGTGCCAGTAATCGAAGCGTAAAGGGTGTTGAGATCGAGATCGTCGGGCTCCACCATGTCTCTTGCAACGATAGAACGCTGAAAGTAGTGAATGTGGTCCATCTTATCGACGATACGTGCGATGTTGTAAAGATCAGCCAGTGTGGAGTCGCGGTATTCTCTGCCGTGCACATCAACGATATGTACCGCTGCACCCGCAGTACCGAAGTACATTTTAGAATCACTGATATCAATGTCGTGGACCGGGTCCTGAGCGTGCAGCGTGAAGTTTCGCGCACAATTAGCAATGGTATCTTCGACCAGTGATCGTGGAAAAAACAACCTGCCGTCTTTGTACGTGCCACCACCTTTAACCACTGCATCAACGCAACTGGGTATGGCCTGGGATAAGCCGATATTCTCCAGCACGTCCATCACGGCGTTGTTAACTTTTTCTATATCGGTATTTGACAACGGTGCGAAGCGACCACCCGCCATACCGGGGTTAACGGCTCTTTCTTCAGCGCTTAGCGGAGTTGCTCGCTGAGCTTTCTTTGCTGCTCTTGCGCCGCGCCGCGATCTTTTCTTGGGTTCAGTCATAACGTATCTAACTCCGCTGGAGCGCAATTAGTATCACGCATTTCATTGCCGGAATTGATCATTTACGACACTGAGGCGCCGCATTTCAGACACAGGAGGAATTGCTCCTCCTGTGTGGTACAAAGTGGCTGGTTACTACTTGATTTCCAGTAGCTCAACTTCGAAGATCAGGGTTGAACCGGGAGCGATATCCGCACCGGCACCGCGCTCTCCGTAGGCCAGTTCTGACGGTATAACGAAGCGGTATTTGCTGCCAACAGGCATTAGCTGCAGGCCTTCGGTCCAGCCGGGGATCACACCGTTAAGCGGGAACTCGGCGGGTTGTCCGCGGGCTACTGAGCTGTCAAATTCTTTGCCGTTTATCAGCGTACCAACATAGTGAACACTGACGGTATCGGTGGCTGCCGGTTTTTCGCCTTCGCCACCGGTTATTACTTCGTACTGCAGTCCGGAATCGGTGACCATAACCCCTTCGCGCTCCATGTTTTCCTTGAGGTATTTTTCACCCTCGGCACGCGCTTCTGCGCTTTGCGCTTCGGCGGCCTGCTGTTCGAATTCCTGCAGTGCTACCTGAGCTTCCTCGATAGTCATCTCGGTTTCCGCGCCCTCGTGTTGTGCGCGAATACCATCCAACAGTGCGTCGTAGTTGAGGTCTCCATAACGTTTGGTAATGCGATCACCAATCATCAGGCCCAGGCTGTAGCTCTTTTTCGCTTCGTCGTCGCTCAGATCGGTTTCTGCGAAGGTGGTGCCGGTCATGCTGAATGCCGCGATCAGGCCGACAGCTATCCCCGTTTTTACGGTGTTATTCATGATTTTCCTTTGGATGGTGTTGAAACTACTGGGAATCATCACAGAGTGTAGCAGTGTGCGGATTACCCGCCACAGAACGATCGCTACAGCGCTGAAACGTTGGTGGTATCTGCTTGATCGTGTTTGAACAATCAGGTCCAATAATAGAGTCTCCCACCGTTAACTAAAGAGCTGCACATGAAGTTCTACGATTGTTTAACCGCACCCAGTCCACGCAGAGTGCGAATGTTCATTGCGGAAAAAGGAATTGATATTCCGGTGGTAGAAGTTGATCTGGCGAATCGTGAGCAACACTCTGAGGCATTCAGGCAGATAAACCCATATCGAACCGTGCCGGTGCTGCAGCTGGACGACGGTGCAACACTAACCAGTAGTGCTGGAATTATTCAATATCTGGAGCACTGCTGGCCCGACCCGCCGCTGCTGGGTAAAAGCGCGGTGCAACGCGGGGTGGTGGCTGATCTTGACTGGCGTATCGAGCAGCAGGGTTTCATGGCGGTGGGGGAGGCTTTTCGCAATCGCGCCAAATCCTTCGCAAAAAATGCGCTGACCGGTGAAACCGAATATGCACAAATACCTCAGCTGGCTGAGCGTGGAAATTTGCGAACGGCAGAATTTTTTAACTGGCTTGATCAGTTGCTGCAGGATAAAGCGTTTGTGGCAGGTGAAGATTTCACGGTCGCAGACATTACGGCGTTTGTGACAGTAGATTTTGCAAAATGGATTAAACAACAGCCCGGGGACCAGCACCCTAATTTGAAACGCTGGCACCGTGCAATCGGTGAGCGTGACAGTGCCAGCCTGTAGCCGCAGGCAAGTGCTGCGTTAGTCTGGTAATACGGCGTAGGTTAGTGTGGCCTGACAGATAGATTTAGCATTCTTATCTGTCAGCAGCACTTCGCCAAATACCAGTGTTCTACCGGATTTAACCAACTTACCGGTGGCTGTTACATCGGTATCAATGGCAGGCCTGAGAAAGCTGGTGTTCTGGTTGACTGTGGCACAGTTGATAAACTTGTTGTGCCCGATAAAACACACATAGACCATGCAGGTATCGATCAGTGCCATTAACGACTGACCGCAAACAATACCACCAATGCGGCACAGACGATCGTTGTACGGGAGTTTCATCACAACTTCATCCCGGTTGATAGATTCAATAGAAATGTTTAACTCCTGAATCCACGGAGCAAAAATAGTCGGGTAATATTCTTTTGCCGCGTCCAGTGTGATTGCATTGTCTGACATGATTTTATTGGTCGCCTGAGCATCTGTGGTTATTTAGTGTTCCGTACGGTTTTGACGTTTTACTTTATAAGGCTGGTGCTAATCGGTAACTCACCTGACCACAGCCTGCAAAATCGGCTGTGACGGTAGCGTCGGGTACCACGGCAATGACACCGAGGCAGGTACCGGTGCTTATCCATTCACCGGCGCGCAGTCCCTTACCCTGCAAAAGCAGTTTGCTGTGCAGCCACAGAATTGAATTCAGGGGATGGCCCATGACCGCTGCACCGGTACCGCGGTTGGATTCAACGCCATTTGTTTGGGCGGTCACTGTTACCGCTGGTAAATCGATGGCTTGCCAGTTGTCGATTGCCGGGCCTTTGATAAAACCCGAATTACCTCCGAAGTCTGCGATGGCTGCAAACAGTGGCGGCAGGCCGGTGCCGCCGGTGCGGCGCCCGATTAGTTCAATGGCGACGTTAGCAGCAGCGATATGTTTTGCCAGTTCTTCGATAGACAGGGAATTGTCGGTCGGGAGATCCCTACCTATCTGAAAAGCGAACTCAGCTTCCCCGCCCAGTAGTCCGGGGGGCATTGTTACTGTGGCGTCGCTTGCGTGGCACTCAGACTCGAACAGTGGTCCGTAAAACGGTTCGTCGCAGTCAAACTTTTTTTGCGTTTCGGCGTTTGTCGCACCGACTTTGTAGCCGATCTGCTTTGAAGCAAACGCCTCGGCTGCCTTTTCCTGTACGCTATAGGCGTCTGCTGTGCTGTTGATGGTACCGAGCAGGTCTGGTTCTATGAGTGAATTGGCGCTTCTTGCATCAGCCAGTCGGGCTGCAAGGTCGTGCATGTTCATTGCGGGTACCTGTGATCAGAGTGTCAGCGGTTATCGTAGTAACTTGCACTGACACAGGCAAGCGGCGTATTCGTCCGTGATTCACTTCAACAACAGGCAGACTTTATGGATTCAGTAACCCAGATGGCACTTGGTGCTGCCGTGGCAGGTGTGGTTGCCGGCCGGCAGATTGGTCCGAAGGCCATACTGGCCGGTGCCATAGCAGGCAGTCTGCCGGACTTCGATGTGTTTGTTCCATTTACCGGTGCGGTCGAATCTTTCACTTATCACCGAAGTTTTAGTCATAGTCTGTTTGTGCTAACAGCAATTTCTCCGCTTATTGCCTGGCTGATTCAACGTGTGTTTGGTGCCGGCAGGTTGTCGTTCAGACGGGCGTGGCTGCTTTCGTGGCTGGTACTGGTGACGCATACGCTGCTTGATTGCTTTACCGTCTATGGCACACAGATATTCTGGCCGCTGTCAGATTATCCGGTGTCTATATCGAGTGTCTTTATTATCGACCCGCTGTACACATTGTTGCTGCTGGCAGGGCTGGTGGCGCTTTACCGGCAGCGATCACAGGCTTACAGCATTAATGCGATCTGTCTGGCGGTGTCGTGTGTTTATCTTGGCTGGTCATTAATTGCAAAGCAAACTGTGCAAGGATCTATACAGGCGTCGCTGGAATCACAAAGTGTTTCATACGAAAAGCTGCTTACCACACCAATGCCGTTTAATACGCTCGGCTGGCGGTTTGTTGCCATGCAGGAGGTTGGATATCTGGAAGGTTACGCATCGGTACTTGATCCGGCCGATCACACTGTTCAGTTTCATGAGTATGAAAGCGATGTTGCGTTGCTAAGCAATATAGAAAACCACTGGCCGGTGCAACGGCTGCGAAGATTTACTCACGGATTCTATAAAGTGCACAACGATAAGAACGACGTTCAAATGACGGACTTACGTATGGGTGTGGAAGGTGCTTATATTTTTGCGTTTGTGGTCGGAGAACAAACAGACAGCGGTGTGGTTGCCGTGCCGAATCGCGAGGCTGATACGACACGCGATTTCTCGGGGCTTTCCATGCTTTTTGAGCGGGTGTTCGACAGCACTGTCGAACTGCCGCCGCGATAACATTCTAATGTTTTCGGTTTAGCTTTTGCCGCTAATCAGGTTGTTGAGCTGACTAATCTGGTAGTCGCTGAATGCATTGCGCTGAATACCAAACCAGTTGTCGAGTATGGTGCCATATAGTGCACGGTAGTCAGTGGTAAATTCCGGATCTTCACCGTGTGTGAGCTTGTCGAGTACGGGTGCGCTGCCATACAAACCGCCGTTAACCGAACCGCCCAGTACAAAATGCGGGGCGGCAGTACCGTGGTCGGTGCCCTGTGACTGGTTTTCCCAGACACGTCTGCCAAATTCCGAGTAAGTGACGACTATGGTGTTATCCCATTCACCGTCGGACTCAAGCGCCTTTTGAAATCCACTGAGACCATTGGCCAATTGTGACAATAGTGACCGGTGTTGATTGAGCTGGTATTCGTGAGTATCGAAACCATCAAGTTTGACGCGATAAACCGGTGTGTCGAGTCCTGCTCGTATCAGGCGCACTACCTGTTTTAACTGGTAACCGAACTCACCACCGGGAATGGAAGGTACGTCTGCAGATTTGTCGAGCTTTGAAGAAAGGCCGTGCAGAGATTGCTCGAGCTCGGCAATTCTTTGTGTGACCATGGCGATCGAGTCGTTTGCGACCGTGATGTTATTGTCGCGCTGCAAACTCAGTGATTCGAATTGTTCTGGTGAAGTCATGCTAAGCCAGCGACCACTGTCGCTTGCGAATAGATTCATGTCTTCCGAGAAACTAATGCCGTGAGCATCGGTAACTCTTCTTTTAAGCTTGTGTTCGATGTCGTGAGTGAGCCAGCCCGACCGTCGTTGTTGGTTGCCGTCGCCACCGGTTTCCCACAGCGCTATTGATTTGAAGTGGGAGCGGTTCGGGTTGGGGTAGCCCAGTCCGTTCACCCATGCCATTTGGCCGCGGTTCCATAGCGGCATCAGTGGTTGCAGTGCATGGTGGAGCGCATAGTCGCCGGCGAGTTCAATTGTCTGGCGGCGAGTTAGCGCTATGGTGGGGCGCAAGCGTCGATAGTTGTCGTTACGATACGGCACCAGTGTGTTTAACCCGTCGTTAGCGCCAGCAAGCTCAACCAGTATCAGTCTTCGACCGGTGCTGTGCTGCGACGTTAGCTGACTGGCGAATGTGTTATGGCAGTTGACAGAGGCAAGGCCACCCAGGGTCAGCTGTAGTAGTTGTCGTTTATTCACTGCAAAGCGTTCCTTGTGGTATCGGGTTTCAGTGCAACTGAAAGACCGGGTGTTCGAAGATAAACTGCAACTGGTCACTGGCGGGTAGTGAGGTGAGTGCCGCAAACTCGGGAAGCTGCCGGCTCGATATACCGGCAAGCAGCAATTCTGCAAAAGACAGCTTGGCCTGCGCCAGATACTCTGCCGCCTCCTCAGCGTTAGACATTATCGGCTGGAACTGAGCTGCCGCCTGCAATGGTGGTTCTTCGCGCTGAACGTTCGTATCTATAGTCAGTTGACGGCCTTGCGTGAACTGCTGCTGTATTTGTGGTTGAACTAGTTTGAGTGTGTTTGCCCAGCGGTTGAGTGCGTTTGTCTGTTGCGGTGAAAATTCCCGCGTTGAGCTGCGTGCATGTTCGAGCAGACTTGCAGCGTTTGAAAACAAACTATGTATGATGGCTCGATCTGTGGCGTTTAAAGATTGATCGTGGCATTGCAGTACGTTGTTTACAGTATTGCGTTCAAGTGGAAACGCCAGAACCTTTCGTGAAGGGTTAATGTCGTTAAACCACGAGCACTCGGGCCAGTGATTTACGCAGTCCGGCCAGCAGCCAAAGGTGTTAACCTCGATACGCGGTAATGAGTCGTTTGCACTGTGTAAATGAAAAGAATAAGTCGGGTAGTGTTTGTTATTGGCGTGGAAGTCCTGCAGGGTGAGTGTTAGATCGAGTTGATGTTGCTCTGCTCTGACCCAGGTGACGTGAGAAGACGCCGCAACATAGTGCTTGCTGCTATCGCGAGTTTCTTTAACTGTGGTTTTGATCGGTAAACTGACGTGCCCCTGACAATAAAGCCTTCCGGAATCAAGTGTTGAACGCGGCGGGCATTTGCTTTGCTGTGTGCCTGAAGCGCTATCGAGCCAGGTGCTGCCGATGGTAGCGCCGCGTACAAAAAGGTTGCGATCTCCGTTCTGTCCGCCGTCGTCATTTAAAAAATGAACCCGCAGAGACTGTGCGTCATTGATTGCATTTTTGGTTACTGGAAAACTAACTACCTGCCACGGCAATTTGTCGAGGTCACTAATTCTGCCGAACTTTGCTGTTTCATGGCCGCCTGCCAGTGCTTGTTTACCGCTGTCCCATACGGGCGCTTTAAGATGGTCGAGCAGCTCGACGCGAAAATCTGCCGGGCCATTGTAGTCCTCCGCTGCAATGTGCAACTCAAGTTTAACGTTACTGCTGTCGGAGTTTTCAGACATCATATTAAGCATCGCATTGCCACCCATAGACTGCATTTGATTCAACGTGTCTGCCGAGGTGCCCTGAAACCGTGTGAGCTTTTCAATTGCTGCGTAGCGGTTTAATAGTCTTCCAGATGTTATCCAGCTATTGCCGCCGGGCCAGCCGGCAACGTTGGGTGGTGCGAACAGGTTCATGCCGCTGCGTGCCAGCAGCGATGGCAGCTGCTGATTAAGTGTTTTCGGGTAGTCGAGTGCTCGTGCCAGGCCCACTAATAATTGCACCGGCGACTTCACCAGTGAGGCTCTGGTTCCTGCCGCCCAGAATGCATCGTGTTCAAGCACAGCGCGGTACAATGATGCGGTATTGAAATCGCTGTTAATAAACGCCGATGCCAGTGGATCGAGTTGTTCTTTTGTCGCTGGAGTATCGGAGACAAATGCGTGCCAGAATTTGCCGGCGATATGATAGGCGGTTGATGGCTGCTGAAGTATCAGGTCTATCAGGTCATCGCCATTGAAGTTGTCCGTCTGACCGAAAAGAGATTTATCTGTGTTGTCGACATTCCAGCTTTGCAGTTCGAACGACAGGTTGCGGTTTTGCGAAACGCCGTAGCCGGCTAATGCACGTGCTGCTTCACGTACTGTTGCTTCGTTATAGTTTCCTTCTCCAAGCGTGAACAGTTCGAGTAGTTCACGGGCCAGGTTTTCGTTGGGTGCGTGTTTGCGATTGCTGAGGTTGTCGAGATAATTCAGTAGCGCGGGGTCACGCAGCATGGCCTTTAACAGCGCGCGGAAGTTGCCCGTTGCATGGTTTCTGAAGGTAGCATTTTGCATGGCCAGCGCTTTAGACTGCCGGTTCACACCGTGATAGCTGGTGGCAAAATGGTTGTGCCAGAACAGTACCAGTCTTTCTGTTTGCGGCGACGTTGTGGCGAGCATGTTGTCGACCCACCATTGCCTGAGTTCTGTCAGTTCTGCATCGCGACGCCGATCAAACTGTCGCTGTGCCTGAGTTTGCATATCCTGTCGTGTCCAGTACAACGGTGCAGGTTCGCGAGTCCATGCAGGCATTGGCAGTGCGGGCGTTTTGGTGAAACCATCCATAATGTAATTGATGGCATCGGAACGGGATTTACCGGTCAGCGTTGTTAATTGTTCAGCCGTAACACCTAGCCCGGTGCGTGAAATAAGGTGGCGTGCGTCGGCTAAAGACAAAGTGTGAGCGTCTGCTGCGACGGTTTTGGTGGTGCACAGCAAAGCTGTAAGTAGTAACAGGGTACAAGGCCAGAGTGTTGCGTTGCGCATGGTGGGTGGCAGACCCCCGCTTTGTCAGTTCAATTTAATTGCCCGGGCAATTGTCCGGGGCTTTGATGCCGGGCCGGAACTGTGTTGGCCGTTCAGTGACAATAACCATACTGCAAATTATAGCGTCCTGACAGTTAATGTTGCACACAGCCATACTTCAAACCTGCATATTCTGTTTATTGTTGAATGATACCGGCTTCAGGCCTGTTACAATCTCTGTGCAAATTTCGTGGAGACTCATATAAATGGCTGAGGACTGGGGCTACCAGAGCAATACTGACGTAATCGACGGATTGGTTGATGTGCGCAACCGGTTTGTGATCGACGCCGGTTGTGGCGACGGCAAGCTTTGCCTGGCACTGGCCGAGCGGGGCGCACGGGTACTGGGTATAGAGCCGGATCCGGTTCAGGCAGAGAAAAACAAACAGGCAGCCACCGTTGCCAATGTTGGCTTTGCACAAGCTGGTGCCGGTGCCATTCCTGTTGAGTCAGGTTCTGTCGACGGTGTTTTTTTCGCAAACTCATTGCACCATATACCCGCCGGCGAATACCCGCGTGTTTTCGATGAGCTCATGAGAATCCTCAGGGAAGACGCCTTTGTGTATGTGATGGAACCGATAGCCAATGGCACTCATCATCATGTGATGGAACTGTTTCACGATGAAACCAAGGTGCGGCTGGATGCTTATCGTGCACTTGTTGAGCTTGCGGGTCCTAAATTTCAATCTATGCGAGAGATTTACTACGACATTGACCGAACTTATCGCAACTTTGATGAGTTTGCTAATCACTACACGGGCTTAAGCTATAATAGGTACAGTAAGGAAGCCGTTCGCAGCAGTGAAGTAAAGCGCAGATTCGAAGCGCAGGAAGACAGTTACGGCTCTTTCACTCTGACGCAACCGATGCGGGTTAATTTCTACACTCACCCGCGCCTCTAGTTATGCTGTCCGACTGCGTTCGCTCAGGTGCCTGCTGTCACCGGGCTCCGGTCGCATCGCGGTGATAAACATTAAGCGTTATGTGTCGCGAATACTGATTCAAAACGCAGGCTCGAATTTCTATTTATGAAAAGCATTCTTACTGGTGATATTGGTGGAACAAATGCCCGCTTTGTACTTTTTCGGGATGGTGTGTACCAGTCAGAGACCTTTCGTGCAATTCCCGTGGCTGAGTACACTGATCTTGCCGATGCTATTGAAGCGTACCTGAATCAGGTTAACTGCGGTGACATCGAACAGGCTTCGTTTTCATTTGCCAGCACGCACGAATACCAGGACAACATGGAGCTCACCAACAGTGACTTGTCGGTTTCTGTTTCAGGACTGGTTAAGCGCTTTGATCTGCAGCGCGCGCGCGTGGTTAACGACTTCACTGCTGCCGCGGTGGGTGTAATCTCGCTGCCGGATTCCTGTTTGCAGGTTATTAATGAAGGTAAGCCTGAGCGCTATGGTCCAAAGGCGGTGATAGGGCCCGGCACGGGTCTCGGCGTGTCGGGGTTGGTTTATACCGGTGAGTACTGGCTGCCTCTGCAGAGTCAGGGAGGGCATGTGTCAATGGCGGCGCAAACACCACGGGAGTTGCAGATTTATACGGTGCTTGAAAAAAAGTACGGGCACGTTTCTGCCGAACGCTATCTGTCCGGTATTGGTACCGTTGATGTGTATCGTGCGATTTGTCAGGTCGATGGGCTGGAGCCGGTGTTTGAGCGAGCAGCACAAATCAGTCAGGCGGCCATTGACGGGCAGTGTGGCGCAAGTGGTGAGGCAATGGAGTTGTTTTGTAAATGGCTGGGCATAACTTCCGGTAATCTGGCCGTTACGCTGGGTGCGACTGGCGGCATTTACATTGCCGGTGGCATCGTGCCACGCCTGGGGGACTACTTTCTAAACTCATCGTTCAGGCACTGGTTATTCAACAAAGGCAGGTTTGAGGTGTTTGTTGAAGAGATGCCGGTGACGCTGGTGCAAAGCGGTGAGCCGGCACTGTACGGTACCTACACCTGTCTGCAAAAGCACTACGATTTGTTCGGGTTTACTGCAACCCGCTAGACTGCTTCTTTACTGCCTGCGTTACAATCAAAGGTACGCTGGTGTGGCTGAGAGCCGGTGAATGTCACCGGCTCTCCCTGCATATAGCCTTACTGCATTGGAGTTAGAACAATTTCAACTCTGCGATTAGCCAGCTGGCCGTCTTCTGTGTCGTTGGAGGCGATTGGGTAGGACTCTCCATAACCTGCTGCAGAGATACGTTCTGCCGGAACACCGACACTGGTCAGGTACGATAGCGCAGAAGTTGCTCTCGCCAGTGACAGTTCGGTGTTATTGGCAAATCGGCTGCCGGTACCGGTAGGGATGTTGTCGGTGTGGCCCACCACCATGATCTGCGCGTCGTCCTGAGACACAAGCGCCTGTCCAATCTCGTTTAAAAGCACCTCGCCGTTACTGCTTAAGTTGGTGCTGCCAAGTCTGAATAAGCCGGTATTGCCGACCTTGATGGCAACACTGTTGTTGGATAGTGCAGTGACTTCAGTGCCGCTTTGTGCGCCGAAGCTTTCGGTTAGTTTTGCGCTCAGGCCGTCGGCCCATTCGGTGCTGCTTGCCATTTCGCGGGCAGCGTCACGCTCGCCAATTGCGCTGTTTATCTGTGCAAACGAAACAGCCGCCAACTCATCCATTTCATTGTCTTTCTCTTTGAGTTCGGCTCTCATATCAGAGACCCGACCACTAAGGAAATTTCGTCCCGACAGTGCTCGTTCAAGTGCCACAGTCAGCCTTTCGTTTTCAGCTTGCAGGTTTGTGGTTTGCTCTGCGCTGTCGGCATTGTCTGCCTTCAGTTGTTTCAGTTCACTTAAGTTTTTCAGATACTGAGTGCTAAGAAACTTGCGACCTTTACGGGTTTTGTCGAGCGCTGCCTGTAGTTCGGCGCTTTCGTTTCTGGCCTCAACCAGGTTTTCGCGGCTTTTTTGGTACCTTTCGCGTAAAAACGTTCGACCTTTTCTGGCTCGATCAAGCTCGACGCTTTGTTTGGCGTGATCGGCTTCCATCATAGCGCTGGCTTTTTCCTGCTCTTCGCCTTTCATGGCCATTTCATCAACCAGGTAATCGCGGTTGTCAGTCATGAATCGCAGTGATTTGAGCAAGTCTTTGTTTTCCATTTCCAACGACGATATTGATTCAGATTTGGTTTTGGACTCACCCAGAACTTCTTCCAGCCGTGTTTTCAGAAACTGACGGCCGGTCTCGGTATTGGTGAGTTTTGTCTGCAGCGCTTCGAGTTCGGCCTTGAGTGTTTCAACGTTTTCATGGCCGCCGCCCGCAGTACCGCTGGCGGTTACCGGCGTCGAAAATTGTGTCTCAGCGGCAGTACCGGAAAGAACCGGGCTCCCACTGGCGAGCAAGAGTAAGGTTGCACCGGACGTTGCAATCAGTTTTCCCATGAGTATTCCCCGCATAGAGATGGCTGTAGTTAATGTAAAAGAGCCGCTTAGGGCTGCTTAAACCGGACAGTTATCAGCTGATTCTAACCATCCCGGCCATTTAGCTCAATCTGTCATTTAGCTGCCGGCGCAGTTGAATATGCTCTGATGAGCGTTGAGTGTTGCATAAAAATAATCCGCAGGGACTCTGTAAAGAGGGTCATGTTCTGGCAATGACGGCCTGACAGCATTAAACTTCGCGACAAACGTGCGGCAGCAGGCCGGGCGTGCCAAACCATCGCAAACTCTGATTTGCTGCGGACCAGGAGTGCATCGCCTGTTGCGGCAACCGGGACGATCAGGTCGATTATGACTCCGCTATCTATTGCTTTATTTTGCTTCATACTATTTCCCGTTGCCTCTCTAATGTACGTTTACCGGTTTCGTGGCGAGCAACGCTTTACCGGACCGGTAGAATATTTCCGCAAGGGTTGGCCGATATTTGCCCCTCTCAATGTATTGCTTTACGGGTTCTCAGCAAAAAAAGCCAAAGACCCGATTCTTGATCTGAAAGATTTCCCTGAGTTGCAGCCGCTGCGGGACAACTGGGAAGTACTACGTGAGGAAGCCCTTGAGCTTTATAAAAACGGGTACTTTGATTCGACCACCGACAAAAATAACCAAAGCTACTACGATGTCGGTTTTCGCACTTTTTACAAATACGGCTGGAGCAAGTTTTATTGTAAGTGGTACGGGACTGTACATAACTCTGCCAGGCAACACTGTCCAAAGACTGTTGAGTTGCTGGAAGAAATAGAGTCGGTTAACGGTGCAATGTTTACTCTGTTGCCACCAGGTTCCAAGCTTACCCGGCATCTCGATCCGATTGCGTGTTCACTGCGCTATCACCTAGGATTAAGCACGCCGAATGATGATGACTGTTTTATATCTATTGATGGCAACATTCATTCGTGGCGGGACGGCAAACCATTGTTGTTTGACGAAACGTATCTGCACTTTGCACGCAACGATACCGATACCCCAAGGTTAATCTTAATGTGCGACGTTGAGCGTCCGATGTTTTTTCTGGGCAGAGGTTTTAATTTTCTATACAAGAAAATACTCAGCATGATGCTGGTGCCCAATCTGGCCGGAGACAAAGCCGGGCTGTTTAGCCGGGTGTTTCACGGTGTGTCTCCTGTGCTGGCGCGCGGCAAGGCACTTAAGCAGACTAATCGACCACTATATCTGCTCATTAAG
>CAYZVB010000033.1:0-275 GCA_964481315.1 uncultured Granulosicoccaceae bacterium | reverse complement strand
TATTCTGGCGTTACTGGCGGTGGTCGTACTGGTCAGTACAGGCGTTTTCACACTGGTGAAAAGTCTGCTGGTGTAACTGCAAGTGCCGTAAATGCGGCACGGCGCGTTGCCATTGCAGCAGTGGTTGTCTACATAGCTTTCAGGTCTTTATTGGCCTGATTAACGTAACGCTGCCGACCGGTGACCAGTCGCCAGCGGGTTCCGCCACACTGCCTCCATAGTACCGCCGAGCGTATCCCTGCCAGCAGACAGGCCCTGATACTGTTGGCACAGGA
>CAYZVB010000032.1:0-23751 GCA_964481315.1 uncultured Granulosicoccaceae bacterium | reverse complement strand
CAGATACTATTGCTGTAGATTAAATTACCGCTATAAATAATTGCGGACCATGCACATGGCCAACGCCAACCTTTTCATAGAATCGACTGCCGACTCTATGAAAAAGGGCTCTGCCATTGAGCACCGTTGCTACAGCAAGAACAGCACAGAAATTCATCGGACTGTTAATCCTTGCCACCTCGGCAGTCACGGCAAATTCATTTGCACAGGTTCCGGAATGTTCGTCTGCAACCAGTGATCCGGACAACGACGGATGGGGTTGGGAGAACTCCGCCAGCTGCCGCGTTATCACTTCTGCACAAACTCAACCTCTATCTGTCGGCAGTTGCATCGACCCCGACGGTGACGGCTGGGGATGGGACGGCAGCGACACCTGCAGAGCCGCACCCACTGTAACTGTACAGTCAGGTGCTGCTGCGACAAGCGCCAGCGCATCCGGTAATCAATGCATAGACAGCGACGGCGATGGCTGGGGGTGGAACCGACAGTTACAGCAAAGCTGTGTTGCAACAGCGTCTGAAAACACCGCCGCACAACCGACCTCCACTACTTCTGCAACAGCCCCCACCGTTACACAACCTGCCGCCAACAGACCCTACGCACCGCGTGATCCGTTTAAAATAAAAGCGCTGCAAACAGATTTCTGGAGCAACAGACAGGAACTGAACAATGCAGGTATAGAGGGTGTTGCGATAAATTTTGTCTGGGCCTACTGGGAAGACGCTCCGGTGCAGGCACCGTGCCCCGCTTCGATGTACCGCTACGCCAACCGTTGCTACAACATTAATCCGGTACCGGACGAAGCAGTTCGCTACTGGTCGGCACAAGGGAAAAACGTTACCGCCGTGCTGTGGGGTGTTCTGGACTGGGCGCGTGACAGCCTCTGCATCAATACGCTGCCGGGCCGTTCTATTTTCTGCAGTACTGACAACGCAGCACGCTTTGGTGAGTTTGCCGGTATGCTGGCCAATCGCTATCGCTCAGCCAGTGGCAATGGACTGATCAATGATTTTGTTATTCACAACGAAGTTAACATGTACGAGTGGTACAACCACCGCTGCAGCAGCGGCCAAAACTGCAACGCCAATACGTGGATACAAAACTACGCAGACAACTACAACGCCGCCTATGATCGAATAAAAGGCGAAAACTCTGCGGCCAAAGTGTTTGTGCCGCTTGCCCATCAGTTTGCATCAACCTTCGATAACACAAGTGCCAGCCGACCGTTAATATCCGCGCAGAGCTTTATACGCGGATTAAACAATCGCGTCGGTAACCGCCAATGGAAAGTGGCCTACCATCCCTATAACAAAGGTCTGCACAGCAACGGTTTTTCCGAACAGGACTGGCCGCATGTGACACTTGGCAATATCGGTATTCTGGCAGGATGGCTGCGATCTGAATTTCCACTGCAGCCGGAGTCGTGGGAAATTTATCTCACCGAAAGTGGCTATAATTCCACCGGCCCGAACGCTTCAGAACAAGGACAGGCAACAGACCTTTGTCGCTCTTTTTATAATGCACTGGCAACCCCGGGCATTGAAAACTATGTGTACCACCGTATGCAGGATCATCCGGTGGAGCTCGATGCCGGCGTCGGGCTCGGGCTTCGCACTGACAGCGGCAACACAAAGCCAGCCTGGTCGGTTTGGGCCGGTGCCAGTGGCCGCAGCGGTAATCGCAGCGGATTGACCTGCGGCTTTGAAAACCTGCCCTACACCAGCGTCTCAACCTATACCCACCCGACACTTGCCAGCCGCACTTCTTCACGACTCGTCGACAACTCATACCGGGCGCAATATACCTTCCGGTTAATGCGTAACCATGTGTCAGACGCAGTCATGTTGTATGAATGCGGGTTAAACGGTGGCTCGTACCTGAGCCACGATGTCAGCTGCGCCGGCAACCCTGCGCTTGGCCCGGTCGGCTACGCCTATCGCGCCGCTGCAGGCAATCGCCGTCCGATATACAGCTGCCAGTCCAGTGGCGGCAGTTTATCAGTGGCGAAAGTCAGTGCGATGGCACCGGTACACCAGTTGAGTTTCTGGGTTATTCAGTAGCACCATAGACGGTAACGCTTGCCGCTAAATTACGTCAGTACAACGCTTGTCGAAATTGTTTATGATCACCGGTAATGGTGATACCGGAGCGGTGGCAACCGTGCCGGAAGATAACATAGTGCAATTGCACCACCCACTCGGCAGCCCCGGCGGAGCAGAACATGGAAACTCTTCTTAATTATCTGGCAAACCTGCCGGACGTTTATAAAATCCTGTGGCTTGCGCTTTGGTTATCTGTGGCCTCGGCAGCCGAATTATTTATACCGCTGGTCAACAGCAAATACAGCCGGCTGCAGCACCTTAAAGTCAATTTTTTTTCTGGCCACTACCATTGCTGTTAACGCAGTTTTTTCGGCAGTGCTGGTCAAGTTGCTGCCGGTGCTATCTGCAATGAACTTTGGACTGTTTTACCAGATTGACCTTCCACTGTGGATTGAATTAATTGTCGCTCTGCTAATACTCGACCTGCTTGCCCAGTACACCATTCACTACCTGCTGCACAACGTTTCGTGGCTGTGGCGTTTCCATCAGGTACACCACAGTGACACCCATGTAACCGCCACCACCGGGACACGTCATCACCCGATAGACTATTTCACACGCGAAAGCTTTACACTGGCAACAGTAGTCGTACTCGGCGCGCCGATGGGAATATATATGTTCTACCGGTTACTGACGGTTTTTTGCACCTACTTCACCCATTCCAACATTGCATTGCCGGCCCGGCTCGACAAACTGTTGAGCTATGTCATCATTACACCCAACGCACACAAGTTTCATCATCACTATAAAATGCCATGGACCAACCGAAACTACGGCAACATCTTTTCCATCTGGGACCGGTTGTTCAGCACCTTTGTCTACGACAACACGGGTAAGATACAGTATGGTGTCGATACCATGGATGACAAACGCGCCAACTCCATCAGCTACCAACTGATTGAACCGTTCAGGGGCCCGGCGAACCGCAGTAATAACTAAACGCTGCACTAAAACTGTTCGAACGATCATTAACTATTCGTACCACTAGCAGAGAAACACCGTGACGCAAAAATCTCTGGGCATACTTCACCCCGGACTGATGGGCATTAGTCTGGCCAACGCACTAGTAGTCGCAGGCCACCAGGCCTGCTGGGCAAGTGAAAACAGAAGCCCGCAAAGTGTGGAACGCGCCACTCAGTATAAACTGACAGACCATAAAACACTGGCGGCGCTCGGTACCAATTGCGAAGTAATATTCTCGGTGTGCCCGCCATCGGAAGCACTGACTGTTGCCAGACAAACCATCGACACAGGCTTTAACGGCACATACGTCGATTGCAACGCCGTATCACCTGAAACAAGTCGCGCTGTGGCCAGTGCGGTCAACACGGCAGGCGCAGACTATGTAGACGGTGGCATTATTGGCCCACCGGCATGGGAAGCCGGCAGCACCCGCCTGTACCTGTCGGGCAAAAATGCACCGGCAGTCGCCGCGCTATTCACCGGCAGCTTTTTCGACACGATTGAACTGGGCGACACCACAGATGCCGCCTCGGCAATGAAAATGGCCTACGCCGCCTGGACCAAAGGCTCTGCGGCACTGCTTCTGAGTGTTTATGCGCTGGCAGAGCACCACGGTCTTGGTGAATCACTAATCGAAGAGTGGAACCTGTCATTACCCGGCCTTGAAGATAAACTGCACCGGCTGGCAAAATTAAATGCACCCAAGGCATGGCGTTTCGTCGGTGAAATGGAACAAATTGCTGATACACTTGCTGAAGCAAAGCAGCACTCCGGTGCATTTGATTCAGCTGCAAGTGTATACAATGCCATGTCTTCATTTAAATCAACCGATCATAAAGACATCACCACTGCAGCAGTCATTCAGTCAATAATTGATGGCCAGACAGCAAATAGCAAATAGCAAAGTCGTTGCAGGAAACCCTGAGCACCATATGAAAAACAAAACAGTCGCTATAGGAAGTCTGGGTACAATCGGTTTAAAGGTCGCGCAAAAACTCGATGATGGTATCGACGGACTGCAACTGACGTCTGTTTCTGCCAGAGACACTGAGCGCGCAGCTGACAAGGTTTCATCTTTTACTAATCCACCATCCGTTGTCGCCCTCGAAGCGCTGGCCGACAGCACAGATATTATTGTCGAATGCGCACCTGCAGCAGTGTTCAGCCAGATTGCCGAACCGGTTATTAATGCCGGTAAAGTGCTTATGCCTTTGAGTGTTGGTGCGTTACTTTCACACTGGGACCTTGTTGATAAGGCCGCTGAGACCGGCGCCAGAATACTGGTACCGTCCGGCGCTCTACTCGGGCTCGATGCCGTAAGAGCAGCCAGTGAAGGTAAATTTGAAAAGGTCACTATGGTGACTCGAAAGCCACCTGCGGGACTGGCCGGCGCGCCTTATCTTACCGACAACAATATCGCTATAGACAACCTGTCTGAACCGCTGATGGTTTTTGAAGGAACCGCCAGAGACGGCGCGAAAGGCTTTCCTGCCAATGTTAACGTAGCAGCCGCACTGGCACTTGCCGGCCCGGGCCCCGATAACACGACGCTGCAAATCTGGGCCGACCCGACCATAGACCGTAACACCCATACCATACGGGTAGATGCAAACTCGGCAAGCTTCGAAATGAAAATGCTGTCTATTCCAACCACAGAAAAGCCCGCCACCGGACGTATAGTCGCGTTAAGCGTTATAGCCAGTTTGCGTGCACAGGTAGCCCCACTGGTTATTGGCGCGTAGTAGGCAATGGAACCATTCAGATGCAATGGCCAAACTCTATAACAGACCAAATCATTGAAGAGACTCACTTCGACAATAGAAAACTAAGGTGTTTCGCGAATCGACCATCCGGTGTAAACGCGATGTTTACCGAGGCATTAGCCCGTAACCCCGATGGTGAAGCGATCGTTGCAGAGCCGGATCAACGCTTAACTTATAAACAGCTCGACACCAACGTTGGCCATGTTGCAGCCGGACTCAACGCCAGCGGTGTCACACACGGTGACAGAGTAGCCATGCTTATTGGCAACAAGGTGGAATTTCTTATAGTTCTGCTCGCTACACTGCGTATTGGCGCTATAGCAGTACCAGTCAATATTCGTGAACAAACACCGGAACTGACGTATATTCTCAACCACTGCAGTGCTACGGTTCTGATATTCGATTGGGAAATCAGGGATAAAATCCCACCACGAGACGAAATGCCACAACTTCATTCGGTATACTCTATTGGCGGTGTTACCGACGAGACAGCGGACTTTTCAACGCTAACAGTAACCTCGGAAATTACCCGACCAGTACCAACTAACGAAGAAGATGTTGCCGTTATACTGTACACATCCGGCACCACAGGTCGTCCGAAAGGCGCGATGCTGACGCACTTTAATATTGTGCATTCAACCATGCACTTTGAGTTGTGTATGGAAATGCAAAGTGGCGAACGTTCTCTGCTTGCAGTACCTGCCTCACACGTTACAGGACTGGTTGCCATCCTTGCGACCATGCTGCGGGTAGCAGGTTGCAGCGTGATGATGCCGGTCTTCGAAGCACAATCGTTTCTCGCCATTGCAGAACGGGAAAAGATTACACAAACACTTATAGTTCCGGCGATGTACAACCTGTTTTTGCTGCGCTGCAACCCGGACAACTACGACCTGTCTGCCTGGCGGATTGGCGCTTACGGAGGCGCACCAATGCCGCAACCTACTATTGAAGCACTGACAGCAAAATTGCCCGGCTTGCTATTGATAAATGCCTATGGCTCAACAGAGGCCACCTCACCGGCTACCATGTTACCACCCGGCACAGGTACCACACGCCCCGATAGTGTCGGTATCGCGCTGCCATGTGCTGACATACGAGTGGTAGATGAGAACGGTCACGATGTCGCAGCAGGCGAGCATGGCGAACTGTGGATTGGCGGGCCGATGATGGTGCCCGGCTACTGGAACAACCCTGAAAAGACAGACTCCGAATTTTATAACGGCTACTGGAAGAGTGGTGACATTGGATCAAGAGATTCGCAGGGATTTTTCCAGCTGCATGACCGGCGCAAAGATATGATTATACGTGGCGGATACAACATCTACAGCGCTGAACTGGAAAACATCATCACCGCAATTGACGGTGTCGCCGAATGCGCTGTGGTCGGTAAGCCCGACCCGGTGCTTGGAGAGAAAACACACGTCATTATTTACAGCGACTCAGACAACATGACACAGGACGATATTAAACAATACTGCAGCACACATCTGGCTGACTATAAAGTTCCGGATTTTGTAACATTCACCAACACCCCACTGCCAAGAAATGCAAACGGCAAGGTGATTAAAAGAAACTTACGTGAACTCAATGACTGCTGACATTCGAATTATCGGTGCCGTCATTTGATCGACTAGCTGTGATCCGGCAACAATACCGGACCAACGGCATCAAAAGTCACTGCCACATCTGAGTGCTCTGCGATCTGCGTATCGGTCGCTTCACTGGTACAAAAAAGTACTCCCTGCTGTGTACTGACTTTGTATTCCATACGATCACCAACGTAAGTGGCTTTTTCCACAACGCCCTGAAGTCCTGCATTATCTGATGATTGTAATGGTGTGATGAAAATCCGGTTGGGTCGCACCGCAAGCTTTGCAGGGCCGCTGGCCAGTCCGCGGCTGTCGAGGCTTAGCAGGATGTTACCAACCTCAACTGTCGCGACATCGCCGCTAACCGCAGTAACTTGTGCATCAATAATATTGGCTTCACCGATAAAGTCGGCAACAAACTCACTGGCGGGGTATTCGTAAAGTTCCCGGGGGCTGCCCACCTGTGCTATGACAGCGTTTTTCATCACGATAATACGGTCAGACACGGCCAGCGCTTCTTCCTGATCGTGGGTCACATAGACAACGGTCAGTGACAGGCGCTGTTGTATTTCGCGAATATCGTCACGTACCTGCCGTCGCAGCTTTGCATCGAGATTGGACAATGGTTCATCGAACAACAATACCTGCGGTTCAAGCACCAGTGCACGCGCTACCGCTACGCGTTGCTGTTGCCCGCCGGAGAGCTCACTGGGCAAACGTGCGCCGTAGCCCGCCAGACCCACCAGGTCGAGCCCGTATTCTGCACGTTCAATGCTTTGCTTTTTGTTTTTACCGGATGCCCTGAGCCCGTAACAAACATTTTCCAGCACACTCATATGCGGGAACAGTGCATAGGATTGAAACACCATCGACACATCTCGATCCGTGGCGGGAAGCCTGGTCACATCACTGCCACCAATCAGTATGCTGCCTGCTGTGGCCATCTCCAAACCCGCAATCATGCGCAGCGTTGTGGTTTTACCACAACCGGACGGACCAAGCAGCGTAACCAGTTCACCGGCTTCGACTTTCAGTGAAACATTATCGACCGCGGTAACATCGGTGCCATAGCGCTTAGTTACGGACTTAAATTCAACCGAGGCTGCACGGGTTTGAAGTTCACTTTCATTCATGGTTTCAACCCACGTTGGTTCGCGACTGAAAAATAGTCACTGGTTGAATGGCCGGGAGGTCTGATTACGACCCACCAGCAATTGAAACAGCAGGATTGCGGTCAGCATGACAAATATCAGCGTGGTCGAGTAGGCAATGGCAATGCCGTAGTCGTTATTTTCAACACGCCCGATAATGTAACTGGTGGCCATATTGTATTCGGCACTGACCAGAAAGATCACCGCGCTAATGGCTGTCATTGCACGGACAAAACTAAATACCAGTGCCGCCAGAATTGCAGGGCGCATAAGCGGCAATATCACTTTGCGGAAAGTCGTCCAGGTATTTGCCCCAAGCGTCAGCGATGCTTCATCGAGACTTTTGTCGAGCTGTGACATGGAAGCGATACCGGCTCGTACACCCACAGGCATATTACGGAAGACAAAACTGACAATCAGAATAATACCGGTGCCGGTCAGTTCCAGTGGTGGCACATTAAACGCCAGTATATAACTCACGCCGACGACCGTGCCCGGTATGGCAAAGCTCAGCATGGTGCCAAACTCAAACCAGTCCTTGCCATGAAACTGCTGCCTTACCAGCAGGTAGGCGGTAATCAGACCGACTATTGCTGTTAACGGTGCGGCGGTAGCAGCGATTTTAAGTGTGGTGAAAAACGAATCCCATGCGGTACCTTTAAAATGAATACCAAACTCATTAGACCCAACCGCAAACGTGGTGATGTAGTGCTTGAATGTCAGTGTATGGTTAAGGCCCCAGGTTTCCACAAAACCACCGTAGACAATCATACCGTAAACGGTAACCGTAAAGACCACCCATACCGCGGCAATAAAATAACATGGCCACATAATACGCTTCGGCATTAACGAATGGCTGCCACCGTCACCCTTACCGGTTTTGGTAATGTAGGATTTTTTACCCAGCCAGCGTCGCTGCGCATAAAACGCGGTTAACGTAAACAACAACAGCACAATAGCAAGCACCGCCGCTCTGCCCTGATCATTCTGTGCGCCGACAATGGCAAAAAATATTTCGGTCGACAGCACATCGTAGTTACCACCAAGCACCAGCGGATTACCAAAGTCCGCCATACTTTCAATAAACCCGAGTAGAAAAGCATTGGCAAGCCCGGGCCTGATCAGCGGGAATGTTACCGTCTTAAACGTATGCCATCGACTCGCCCGCAGCGTTTGCGATGCTTCCTCCATCGACGGGCTCACCCCTTCGACAACCCCAATCAACACCAGAAAAGCGATGGGTGTGAACGACAGCATTTGCGCGATCATTATGCCCGGCAAGCCATACACCCAGCGCGTTGGCTGCAGATCGAACATGCCGGCTACCCACTGGGTAACGGAGCCGGATAAACCAAACAAAAGAATAATCGCAAGACCAATCACAAACGGTGGCGTAATGATCGGTAGCACCGTGAGTGCCCGCAGCCAGCGCCCGTAGCGAAAGCCTGAACGAGTCGCCACCAGTGCAAATACCAGCCCAAGCAGCGTTGTCGCAGCGCCGACCACAATCGCCAGAAAAAGCGAATTCCATGCAACACCGCAACCGCGATTTTCAGTGAGGCAGGCAAGCCCCCAGATTTTGTTTTCAGAAAACTTAGCGACGAATATCGACAACGAATAAACGCCGTCGTTATCACGCAGCGCACTCGACAACATTTGTGCGATAGGAAAGAAAATAAATATCGCTACAATCGAAATGATAAATCCGATTGCGCCAACAACAAACACATCACCGTTAATATAACCGCGCGAGGCAATGCCAGTGGTAAGGTAAAACAAAAAGGTACAGGACAGCAGCACCGCACCGTAGCCAAAGCCAAATTGCCGGTCGCCCAGCTCACCAAACAGTGCTTCAAGCCACGCAGCATTAAAGCCGCGTATACCGATGGCAAAACCCTGCGCAAACAGATAAACAAGCCCGCTGACACCGGCGATAATCAGCACCGTGGAAAACAACCGCCGGTCGGTTTGTCGAAGCAGCACAAGCAATGGCAGCAGCAACGGCAGAATTAACGGCGCCAGCCAGATTTTTTCGCCTTGAAACACCAGGAACGCAGCAGGTGCAAAGTCGCTGTCGAACGGATAGCCGTCGATCAGCCATTCGAAGCTGAAAAAACCGTCTTCAAGAATGTACCAGGGGAAAACAAAATACCCGAGCAAGCCCACCACCAGCCACAGGAGCACAACTCGGCTTCCACGGCGGGTAGCTGGAATCTCGGATTCAGGCGATGACAAGAGCTTAAGGAGTCCGGAAAAGGAAAGGAAAAAGTTTTACAGGTGACAGATGCGGTGGTGCGCTAACGCACACCACCATGGTTAACCGCATAGATTAGTTAGCGAGGCAGTGTGGAAACCTCGTCGTCCCACTTTTTCAGCAAACGCTTGCGCTCGGCCGAAGACCCGTACTTTTTAAAGTCGTAGTCAATCAGCTTGATAGAGGCAAGGTCTGGTGCCTGCGGGGAACTTTCAGCCGCCGTGTTAGACATGACCTGAAACGCCTTCACTTCAAGAGAACGCGACTGCACATCTGCCTGCAGCGCCCAGTCATAAAACTTTTTGGCACTTTCGGGGTTGCGGGCATCTTTGATCAGACTCATCGAGCCGATTTCATAGCCGGTGCCCTCACATGGCGCGACCACTTTAATCGGGAAGCCTGAAACCGCCTGTTTAACGGCATCGTGCATAAAAACAATCCCAATGGTGTTTTCACCGCGTGCTGCCGCTTTAATCGGCGCAGAACCCGACTTGGTGTACTGATTGATGTTTTTGTGCAGCCCTTTCATGAACTCGAAGCCTTCATCTTCACCAAACAGCTGCACTATCGTTGCAAGCGTGGTGTAAGCCGTGCCTGATGAATTTGGGTTAGCCATCTGCACATGCCCCTTGTACTCGGGCTTCAGCAAATCTTTCCAGCACTGCGGCTCGGGCAGATTATTGGCCTTCAGAATTTCTTCGTTGTAGCCGTAGCCGAGTGCACCTGAATAGATACCTATAGTTTTGTTGCCGGCAGATTCGGACTGACTGATCGACCAGTCGTGCAACTCACCGCGCATTGGAGAATCATAGGCTTCGGTTAATCCGTCTTCAGCAGCCTGCAAATGCGGATCGCCGGTGCCGCCCCACCACACATCACCTTTCGGATTGCTGGCCTCGGCCTTGATTTGCGCGAACGTTTCACCGGAGCTCTTGCGGGTCATGTTGACCTTAATGCCGGTGGCTTCTTCAAAGCCAGTGGCCATCAGCTGGCACCAGTCTTCCTGAGCGCTGCAATAGTAGGTCAGTTTATCTGCAGCCATTGACTGGGA
Organism: uncultured Granulosicoccaceae bacterium; assembly: GCA_964481315.1. Lineage (GTDB taxonomy): Bacteria > Pseudomonadota > Gammaproteobacteria > Granulosicoccales > Granulosicoccaceae. Next base: position 12,875 of record CAYZVB010000032.1, on the reverse strand, counting down.
AACAGAGCCGAGCACTGCGAGCCCAACCGCGGCCGCCAGTTTTTTAGTGTTATTCATGGATTCCTCCTGTTCTCGTTAACCTGCCCCGACAACGAGACAGCACCGCCATATAGACTGCGCTGAGAGGCAATGGGAATCAAGAGGTTTCAGCAAAAAGTTTGCGACACGACACCGACTGTACAGCCGCGTTTACGGGTATTGTCCGTATTTATACCCGTACCGTACTGATGCTATGCGTCAGTAATGCACGGTTCAAGCTTGCCACCCGTCGCATCATGTTGCGCTAGGTTTGTGACCGGGTATCCGGCTTGTACTTATTCGACTGCCCGCCGATCACCCGAAGGCCGGCCGGTCCGGCCAGCATGATAAACATAAAACGACACAGATGAACCATCGCAATTAAACCAACATCAAGCCCCAGTGACAGTGCAATGAGGGCGACTTCGGTAATGCCACCCGGCGCCAGCGCCAGAAACAAAGTCAAAAACCCAATGCCGGTAATACGGCCAAACAACAGGGCAAGCACCGCCGCAATCGCAAACGCGGCAGCAGTGAACAACAATGACCCTGCAGCAAGACGCGGGTACTCACTGTGCGGACCATTGCCAAGCTCACACCCCAGTATGCAACCGAACGTCAGCATCGCTACCGTAATCACCACCTGCGGTACCGGCAGGTCAATCAGTCCGCTAACGTACATTAGACTGGAGATCAGCAAAGGGATAGTGACATGACCCCCGGGTATTTTGAGTTGGTTAGCCAGCACACCGCTAAACACAACCACAGCGCACAGCAGCAACCACTGCACATCAAAGACCAGCCCACCGGTAAACCATTCTGAAAATGCACCGTGCGATTTATTAGTGTTGAGCACAAATGCTATAAACGAGACAAACAACACCAGTGACACCACCCGCACCGTATGCACCAGTGCAATACGCGGCCGACTGCCACGGCTGGCAACGCGTGCATCGTCGGCCAGTGCCATCATGAAAGAAAGGCCACCCGGCAGCGAACATAAAAACGCCTCACCGCGAGTCATGTCGAGGTAGTACTTAAAAAAACGGGAACCGGCCAGCACAAGCAACACAATAGAAAACACCGATGCACTGACTGCCAGCAGCGTACTAATGCCGAAATTTCCAAGGCTGCCGGCAACAGACGGCCCAAGCGCCACACCGACTAAAACCCGCATCCACTTCTCAACCACAGAAGCCGGTTGTTGCAGCCTGCAGCCGAAACCTGCGACCAGTCCGGTTAGCAACAGGCTACCCAGCAACCAGGGAATGGGGGCGTGAACAAGTGCCGCAATTGTGCCACCGGCCAACGCTACCGCAATGGTGATGAAATAGATCAATTAACTTCCGTGACGGAAAAGCAGCGCATGGGATTGACTCTACCTGAAACTCAATTCTGCCCAGATCGGTTTGTGATCAGACCCTGCGTTGTCACCTGTGACAAATTCAACCAGCGCCAGTTGGTTGTTATATAAAATGTGATCTATTGGTATTAGCAACGGAATAAAGCCACCGGGCCACGTCGGTTTTAAACCATGACCGTCGCGGGCGCTTGCAAGTCCACCCTTCTTTAGCATGTTTTTAAAATACCACGACCACGGTACCGCATTGAAGTCACCGGCAACAATCACAGGCACATCAACGCCGGCAACCTCTGCTGCAATTGCATTGAAGTATTCATTGCGCGCATTATACGTTGCCGCAGACATTGGCGGTATAGGATGAACACCAAGTACCCGCAACCAGTTTTCACCCAATGCAATCGTAACATCCACAGCCGGCAAAGACGTAAAGCTCTTTACTTCGGCCTTAACAAAAGGCACTTTGCTGTACGCTGCAATACCAAACGGAGAATCAATAGTATGCACCAGTTTGTAGGGATATTCTGTAAGTGCATGTGACCGAGCCTGGTGCGAGTACGTTGTATATTCCTGAAAAATAATCAGCTGCGAGTTAACGTCACGCACCTGTTGAAGTAGCGATTGGTGACTGCGGTTCGATGCCAGAAGATTACTACTCATAATGCGCACCGACCCTTGCGCCGGCACTTCAGAGCCAGGCTTATACAGCGGGTAGAACTGTGCTGCATGCTGCAGCGCAACCAGCAATACAATCATTGCCAGCAGTCGCTGTTTGGTTAATACACACAGCGTCGCAGTCACAACACAGGCCACAAACGCCTGCACTCTAAAACTGTCCAGTTGCTCGAACAGAAAAAAGTACCGACCGAAATAACTGAGTAAGGAAAATAGACACCCAAAGACGAGTATGCGGGTGAAGCGAGAGAATGAAATGGTCTGCTACCCTGAGTAAAAGTCTGCTTATAGCCCGAGTGTTGCCGGACCGTTGTCTGCCACTGTATTTAAAACATCACCGCAGGAAATTCGCCCGTGACTGATGACGCTCGCCAGCACGCCGAAATTTGAGTGTCCGTAGTGCCTGCCCAACTGCGTTAGTACCTGCTGGTCAAACCCGCCACGGTACGGGTTCACATTTAACGCCGCACAACGCACGATTTCTTCAGTGACTTTAAGCGTCACACTGCCAACACGAATTACCTGACCAATCAGGCTGCGCTCCTCCCACGGTTGCTCACCGTTATACCAGAGATTGCCGCGGAAACGCGCCTGATCAATGGGTATGTCGGCACGTTGAGCAAAATCTGCCAGTGACTTTGTATTCATAATGGAAACCGACGCATCGGGGGAGTCTGTGAGGCTTCCGGCTGTGCACTCGACCAGCCTGAAAGGCCCGGGTTGCTTTGTCGATGCAAATGCCAGCAGGGCGTTGTTTAACTCTTTATGCACACAGGGGTCGTCTACGTGCAGCACAACAGATGCTTCGGCACTGTGTGAAGGTTGTTCCGGTAACCGGTGACTGAGGGTGATAGTTCTGTTGCTCGAATCATAGCAACTTTGCAAAGCGGCCAGTGCGGGAGTGTGCGCCAGCACCACAAAGTTTCGTCTTGGCACCCAGCCAGGTGCATCGACGTTGTACTGACTGTTGGCATGGATAATCGCGAAGCGCCTGTCGCCGGGTATACCCAGGCCCGGCTCAAGAACTACCGAGGTAAGCGGAACGGCACTCAGCCCCTTGACCGGGTAACCATAGAGTGCCGTTACAGAGCCGGACAATGCACTGATTTCCGTTGCAGAGTCTGCCAGACTGAGCCACAGCAGGGACCCAACAATTTATCTGCTGTTACCACTGCCCTTTCTATTCGATCAACCAATCGATTATCTGCAACCAACAGTAACGAATTTACTGCACCTTCCCTGATGGTCATAAGCGACAAACAAACCTGGCAGACCGGACAGATCTGGAATTGAACATAATAGATACCTTGTTGAATACAGTCAGCTTAACGATCCTATCCGCGAACGGTGAGGCTAATCAATACAACGGACACCAGATTCCTCAAAGCACCAGACCACATCGCTATTTCCTTACATAGGCAACCGCAGTGTTAGCGATATGGTCGTGCAGACAACGGCGATCATCGCGAAAGATCATCAGCGGGTTTATGATGCCCGCGATGAGCAAGCCTATAAAAGGGATGGCAGAAAAAACAAACATAGGCAAATAGCGCAGAAAAAGCACAATTGCCGGACTTGCTTTAGAGCCGTCGAGATTTTCGATTCGGGTGCCCATCAGGAACTTTCCGATGGTCTGTCCATAGCGCAGGAGCAGGTATCCGTGAAGTATAAAGAACACCAGAAACCCGTATAGAAAGCTGACAAGAGCCAGACTCAGTGACACACCCGACGAACCATCAATCTCTACAAAAAACCAGAATGGAACTGAAGCAATGGCACTGGCAGCGCCACCTATCAGGGCACCTGCAAAACGATCAAATCGCTTCACTTCACTGCGCACCATTAGTGGCTGAGCAGTTTTATCTGCCAACGAATTCACTTTTTCACTGATCAACGCGTCGATACGAGCGGCCCGCTCCGGAAATTTTTCACGATCAATGCTACTCGCAGAGTCATAGAGTTCATCGAGCGAGTACTCACTAAAGTCGATTTCAGAATTCATAGTCAATAAGGTTCAGGCACAGCTGTAAATACGAGTGATGTCCAGCTGTTTACCAGACAACTAATCTCCCTGCAGATAACTAGTCAACCAATACCGCAGGACGCAATCCACCGACAGTAAGTCACCGGTTCGAAACCAACAACAGCCGCGCACCAACACGAAAAACTCACAACCGGTGAACTGCCTGTCCACATGTCTGTCTGTAACAGATATAGTTAGCAGTCACATGTTCGAATGGAAACGGCGACGAAAAACCGGCCGGGATTGATATTTATCCGTGGACATATACTCGCAAATGCCAATAACGAGAAACAACAGTGAACTTAACCAGGTTAATCTACACGAGTACAGCGGTGGAACCAGGCAACTCAGTTGCAATTGACGAGATTCTAAGATCGTCCAGAAAACACAACTCCGACAATCAGATCACCGGAGTATTGTACTTCTCGAACAACTATTTTCTGCAGTACCTTGAAGGAAGTAAAAACAATGTGCTCAGTACTTATCAGAGAATCAGCATTGACTCCCGCCATACTGACGTTCGTCTTATCACTACCGCCGAAATTGAAAATCGCGAGTTCGATCAGTGGGCAATGGCGTATATTCCCCAATCAGACATCCTAAAGCCAATGCACCTGAAATTCACCAACAGCCCGGACTTCAACGCACCGGCAATTTCCAAAGAAAACGCTTATGAAGTTATCAGTGCGCTTCATGAACAATTGCCCAAGGCGCATTACGACAGCTTGACTCCGTAATGATGCAATAATACCGGTTAGCACCGCACACGGATAATTCCTAATCCATGTCAATGCAACCTGTGTAACACCTGTGACGTGTAAATATTTTCGTCATTATCGACTATCAATCGAAACCAGTGCCCAAAGTAGGTGAACTCGCATTTCCTTTGCATGTCATAACGTATGCTCTACAGTAACTCGTGAACTTATACCAGAAAAGAATATCCTGTTTGGCACCGGGCTCGCGGTGAATCAAGCAAAGTACCGTATTCCACTATTGCCCTCATATGAACAACATCGCTCAAAAAATTCTACTACTGAGCAGTGATACAACTATCGCATTGCAACTGCGAGAACTTTGTCTTGAGTTGAGTATCGATACTCTCACCATAAATATGAGCGCAGACTCGATCAGGCGAGCCTGCGATGACCACTGGGATTTGGCGATTATTTACTCCGGGCACGATCACAATTCCGCACTTGATGCCTGCAGGAAAATCAAGTCCGGATATCCTCTTGGCCAGGTGTTAGTAGTGTCCGACAACACAGACCAGGAATATGTTGTCAGCTGCATAAAAGAAGGAGCAGATGACTATGTTATCTCACCATGGAATGCAGAAATACTCAAAGCCAGAATAAGTGTTGCCACAAACAGGCATCAGCTGATCTGCAGGTTAACTAAGAAAGACACACAGACCATAGGTATCGAAAACCAAAGAACTGTTCCCACCACTGAGAGCACTGACAGTTCAAAAGACAATAACTCAAACTACCGCCATATAGGCGATGTGAGATTGTGCCCATACAAACGCGAAGTGACAATCGACGACAATCTAATACATCTGACTCGTACAGAGTACTTATTACTTACCTATCTCGCTGAACACATTGGCCGACCCTGCTCCAGTGTAGAGCTGTTAAAGAATGTACTTGGGTACGAAGATGAAAATTATCTTCCGTCACTTCATTCACACGTGAGCCGGCTAAGAAGAAAACTGCGGCAGTCGACAGTCACCAGCATCGAAACTATATGGTGCTATGGTTACCGGTTTTTAACGAACTAACCAGCCGGTTTTTTACAGCCGCAAGCAAGCAGAAAACCCTTACCTCTGCGTTTATATACACTATCGGTCCCGCACCACTCTTTTCGGCAACGGTTCGCCAATCGAAACAATTCAACGGTGGAAGCAGTGTGCGTTGACATCACATTTATATAATATCTGCGTTATGGCTGGCAGGAATAGCGATTGATTTTGTATTCCCGCACGAACTGACAGAGAATAAATAGAAAAAAGACAGAAAAAAGACAGAAACAGGATCCGCGTCAGGGCAGGCAATTATGCTAACTTTACGGTCAACAATGGCTGTTGACCCTCAATCTTATGCATGAACTAAATAAAAGATATTCCCTATGCTCACTCGGCAACGTCTTTTGTAATAAAAAGTACAAATCAAAACCCCGCCGTCTGACAGGTTTGTTCATCAATCATTTAAAAAGTTCAATAGCCAAAAACCTGTATGTTCCGGCGGCCGTAGTTCTGGCGTCCTGTCACTTAATCGGTTGCTCTGCAGAAACAACTGACACCAATATCAAATATCTACCCTCAAAGGAACACGGCACACCGAGGGAATACCAAAGTAGTGATATCACGCTTTATGCTCAAAATACCAACACTACGCAACGGGAGATTCTTTGGTACCTGCAGGACACATTTAGCCTCAAAGGGATGCCGTGGTGCCCGCCTGACAAGCGTGATCAGGTAGTTCATCAATAGCGGAAATTAAAAACTCATCCAGCCTTAGTATACCTCACACCACGCGTACTCAGCTTGTGCGGCGTAACACTGAGATGGATGTTCATTGTAAAGCAAATATTATCGGTTGCTTTCAATGGCTTTACTGGATTCGCATTGATTCACGTGAACAAAGAGCAGCCTCTCTTAAACAACGAAGAAGCTGACACCAGCGACAACACAACCGGCACAAAACATTACCAGAAAAATCGAGTCACTCAGGTACTTCAGGCTCTTACCGTAGGCCATGTCATCCGGATCAATTGCATCTGCTGATCGATAATCACCAGGCACCAGATCCCGCTCACCATGTCCTCCAAACAATAATACACCGAGGCCGATTAATCCGAGACCACACCAAAACAGAACGGAGGATAAATTTATATTTGCCTGCGCACTTAAGAAGTACCAAATCACTGTAGCGACCAATGCGCTGCCAACGGCAACGCCAAATACTATAAGTACAAATTTCACAATGTATTTCGACATATTCCTGATGAGTTTAACGCACCTCCGAACAATCGTTCAATGACGGGCGTCACCATCCCACCCCTGACTTTCCACACCTATTGAAAAGATTGCATGGATTTCTCTCTGACACTCAAGCGACAATCCAACAGGCTGGCCTGCCCGCGCCTGCGTACTATGCACCACCGGAGGAACGATGTGCCGGTAACACACTGAATAACCGACATGTGAGTTACCTAACGACGCCACGGTTAGCTGTCTCAAGAGCGACACAGATGCAGTATTTGCCCGGACAATTGATCTCGACACCGCGAAAAAATATCGTATATGATCGACGGACTCACTGACGGAGAAAACCATGAAATTTCGTTGTATTCACGCACTTGGTATTTTCGTTGCCGGCACTTCCATTGCTGCCGCCGACTACGACCTCACAATACTCCACACCAACGATATTCACAGCCGCATCGAATCGATTAACAAATACGATTCCACCTGCGACGCTGAAGGCGAAACCGAAGGCAAGTGCTTCGGTGGTGTTGCCCGCATTAAAGCCAAGATGGATGAACTGCGAAAGCAAATGGACAACCAGAATGTACTGGTACTCGACGCAGGCGACCCGTTCCAGGGCTCACTTTTTTACACCACTTATAAGGGTGAGGCAGAGGCCGAATTCATGGAGTCAATCGGTTATGACGCAATGGCCGTCGGCAATCATGAGTTTGATGACGGGCCCGAGGGTCTTGCCAAGTTCATCGACGCTGTATCTTTTCCAGTATTGTCCGGAAATCTGGACCTAAGCAAAGAGAAATCACTCAGCGACAAAGTAAAGGACCATTTGGTGCTCGAAGTAGGCGGACAGAAGATCGGTATTATCTCTGCACTGGCAACTGATACCGTAGACACTTCAAGCCCCGGAGACAACGTTGTGTTCGAGGATGAAATCGCTGCCTTAACCGCAGATGTCGCAGAACTTGAAGCGGCCGGTGTGAACAAAATCATCGCGCTGAACCATGTCGGCCTGCCGAAAGACCTGCAGATCGCAGAAGCCGTATCCGGCATTGATGTGGTCATCGGCGGTCACAGTCACACCCTGATGTCTAACGAGAAAGAAGGCGCACCGGCTTACCCGATGATGGTTGGTTCAACCCCGGTGGCGCAGGCTTACGCATATTCAAAATACATCGGTAAACTCACCATCACCTTCGACGACGACGGCAATGTCACTGCAGCTGCCGGTGAACCGGTACTGCTCGATGCCTCAGTCACTCCGGATGCTGCAATGCTCGAGCGCATAGCAGAAATGGGCGCGCCGATTGAAGAAATGAAAAAGCGGGTAGTTGCCACTTCTTCAGATGTTGTTAACGGTGATCGTGCTGTTTGTCGTGTGACCGAATGCCCAATGGGTAATCTGGTTGCGGATGCTATGCTCGATCGTGTGAAAGATCAGGGCGTTACCATCGCCATACAAAACGGTGGTGGTTTGCGTGCATCTATAGACGCCGGGGAAGTCACCATGGGTGAAGTGCTAACTGTACTGCCATTTCAGAACACACTGTCTACCTTTCAGGTTACTGGTCAGGCCATTATTGAAGCACTGGAAAACGGTGTCAGCCAGGTAGAAGAAGTCAAAGGTCGTTTCCCTCAGGTGGCGGGCCTGAAATTCACATGGGATGCTGCAGTAGCGCCAAATGAAGGTCGTGTACAGGAAGTCATGGTCATGAACGAAGGCGCGTTCGCCCCTATCGACCCGGCAGCCACTTACTCGGTGGTATCTAACAATTACGTTCGCAACGGCGGTGATGGCTACAAGATGTTTAAGGACGCAGAAAACGCCTATGACTACGGCCCTGACCTCGCGGATGTGACAGCGGAATTTATGGCTGCACAAGGTGATTACACGCCATATACCGATGGCAGAATTTCGAAAAAATAAATGACGTTAACAGTGAGGGCACTCTTGCCCTCACTGGTATTCCTGATCTGCCGGTGGTAGTCGCAGTCTCAACTGCAAATTCTCTTTCGTCAGGCAAGGCACATCACAACAACGCGCTCACTCAAAAGGGTCGAGTGGTATTAACAATGGCCATTACTCAATTGCGCGCTTTGCACTGACCGCCTCTGCACTCGCTGTATCCCAACTTTTAATCTTGCCAAAGCACTAGTGACAAGAATCAGTTGGTTTCCCAATTTACAGTCAGCGCTCGTATTCAACCATTCCCGACAGTACCACGCCGGTTTATTACACCGTACCCGACAGCACCCGTCACAGCTGAAACAATAATTCACTTGCTTTCCCGGCCTGGCAGAGTCAATTGCCGGGAAGACCGTACACTGGAACATAATGTCATGACATGATAGGATAGCGTCAGTTTATGACGTAGAGAGTAACGGTACCCCTTATGCCAGAAATACAGTCCACAGCACACTCCGACATGAGTTGCTGAGATGAGCGAAACATCCCCCAAACCCAACAAGGCGGCACGCCCTGCCACGCTGCACTACCAGCCGGTTAGTGCAGGCACTGAAATAACAGCAAAGCAATCAGGTAAAGATGTGTTACTGGTTGACCTAAATAACTTTGCGACATTTCCCACACTTGCTGTGGGCATACTGGTTGCCGCTTTACGCAACGCCGGGCACAGAGTCAGCCTGATGTGTCCGCTTTCGCATGATGTTCCGGCAGCGGTTCGCGAGTATCGCGAAACACGACTCGACGATCTCAAGCGCCGCCTGCACCTGACAACATCGCCGCTGTTGAAAGAGGTGCGCAACCTGGCTCGATCGGTTCATTACTGGCGTGACGAAAAGCCTCACCCGCGGGTTATTGAACACGCGCGACGTGAGCTCGATAAAAACCCACAGGTCTTACTGTTATCCGCCTATCTACAGCACTACAACACAGTGGTTAAGGTGGCTGCTCTGGCAAAACAACGCAATATTCCGGTGCTACTGGGTGGCCCCATGTTTAACATAGAAGGTACCGCCGAGCTTTGGCGCAGCATACCCGGCGTGAGTGCTGTGGTTGGCGCTGAAGCGGACAACACCATTGGCGAAATGGTCAATGCACTGTGTGACAACAACGACGACCAAAACAACAACATGCTGCAATTCAACGGCGTGACGCTGGCAAACGGCGCAGCCGCCAGCGCAGCACCACCGTTGCGGGCACTCGATCAGACACCAATGCCGGACTACACAGACTTTCCCTGGGATCGCTACCCGGTCCGCATTATCCCGATGATGACCGGACGCGGCTGCCAATGGGACAAATGTCGTTTTTGCAGCGACGTGGTTTCAGTCAATGGCCGTACATTTAGAACACGTACCGTAGACAACGTGTTAACAGAAATGCAGGAACAATCACGACGCCATGACACCACCAGTTTTGTATTTCTCGATTTGAAGTTAAATTCCTACCCGGACATGATTCGCGGCATCGCCAAACGTATACAGCAACTTGTACAGGGTGCAGAGTGGATTGGTACCGTCCACGTTGATCAACGCAAAGACAACGGACTCAGCGCCGCAGACTTACATACTGCTGTACACGGAGGCATGCGCAGAGTCAGTTTTGGGCTCGAAAGCGGCAGTCAGCGCCTGCTCGACCTAATGAACAAGGGCTGCACGGTAGAGCGCAATTCGCAATTCATCCGCGAGGCACATGCCGCGGGCCTGAGTATTCGCTGCACCATGTTTAAAGGCTATCCCGGTGAAACCGCTACCGACATGCAACAGACAGCAGACTTCCTCGAAGCACACGCCGAATACCTCGATCGAGTTCGCTTTAACGAATTTTCGGTCATGCAGGGCACCCCTGTATACCAGGCCGTGGTTGAAAAAAACGGGTCACCGCTTTCTATGGTCAGTGACGATACCCGCCGCGCCAAAGTGAAATACAGCACGGCCCAGGGCAATGACCGGGCGTATCAGCGTGCCAAATCACGCGCGCTAAAAGTGGTGCACCAGATCAACCGTCGCGAACTGCGTATTTCGGCACGGCAGTTCGATGGCATTATGTAACGATGAGAATTGATGTAAGACGGTTATTTGGTACCGCCGATCAATACGCCAATGCAGCACATCCACTGCAACGACGGTTACGGATAATCACCGCACGTGAGCGGCGCGCAGAGGCACTGGCTTTCATCCGTCAATATTGCCTCGAAACCGGGCAAAGCAGCACTTTTATGCAGCATCGGCTCAGTGAAGTAGAGCAGGCACTGCGGCGTAATAACTATTATCACCACACGGCAGAAGAACTCGCCTTCGGTGCCAGAGTGGCATGGCGCAACCATGCCCGCTGCATTGGCCGACTCTACTGGCAAAGCCTTGAAGTTGCCGATTGCCGCGGTATTACAGAACCTGCGGCCATTGCTGCGCATATGACGCAGCATTTACACGACGCCTATAACGGTGGACGAATCCGCTCACATATATCTATATTTAAACCGGTAATGGACCACGAGTTACCGGCAACCATTGAGAACAATCAAATACTGCAATACTCGGCCTGGATGAACCACGACGGCATCGTAACGGGTGACCGGCAGAACCTTGAAGCAACGCGTATCGCCGAAACCATGGGCTGGCAGCCGGACACACCCCGTGGCCGTTTTGACCGATTGCCACTGATGATCCGTGATGCCGAAGACAGACGCAGCATATACCCTGTACCCGACTATGTATGGCACGAAGTGGCCATCACTCACCCGAACTATCCCGCGCTCGATTCACTTCAGCTTAAATGGTATGCCGTACCGGTGGTTAGCAACATGATCCTGACCATAGGCGGCATAGAATATCCATGCGCACCCTTTAACGGGTTTTATATGTGCACTGAAATCGCATCACGCGACTTTGCCGACAAAAAACGCTACGACATGCTGCCGGAAGTTGCCGGGGCTCTTGGTATCAACATCGATGAGCGGACCAATCCGCTTTGGAAAGACACCGTATTAACCGAACTTAATCACGCCGTATTGCACTCATTTGAAAAAGCCGGCGTTACCATGATCGATCACCATCGAGCCAGTGATCAATTCATGCAATTCTACCGCCGCGAACAAACCTGCGGCAGACACATTGCCGCGGACTGGCGCTGGGTAGTTCCACCGCAGAGCGCTGCTGCTACCGACGTGTTCCACCTGAAAATGCGCAACTATTTCCCTGTTCCTAATTTCTATACATCCCGCGCTACCGATGGCTACCGACTGATGCCATACGAGGGTGATCATCAACAAACACGCTGGCAACGCAATTACAGTAAAGTGTCCCGCCGCCTTCGACTATGGCGCAGAGAGCCCTGGTAGGGCTGCCCGCAAAAGTAATTCTCCCTGACGCCTAAACGGCGAATTCAAACGCCTGCGAAATTACCTATGTCATATCACCGGGCGCGGTGGAATGAAGCACTTCAAAATAGCACTTGCAGTTTTCACAGACATAGAAATACTCAATATCATCCGAGCGTTCTGCATTCTTATAAATGGAAAACGGCGACTCACACTGATGACACACCGGCCGCCTATTTTTAGCTTTAAAATGAAGTAAATACTCAAAACCAAAACCAGCTGCACCGACAATTAACAATACAACTTTTAATGCATCGCTGACATCAGAAAATACCGCCACTCCGACAACAGTCGCAAATAGTATTGCACCAATACCGCCAAACCTGAACGACTCCCGGAGAAACCGTCGCCTTGATTTTTTATCTCTGTGGTAGCCCGCTAATTGAGATGCTTTAATTTCCTGCATAAGTGAGTTTGCACAACCGCTTACTAACGTACGTTATTCAATTTACTTTTAAGCAATTAAGC
>CAYZVB010000031.1:0-24234 GCA_964481315.1 uncultured Granulosicoccaceae bacterium | reverse complement strand
AATCTGTTGATTGGTGTTGGGTTAACTCAGGCAGATGTTAATTCTTCATACAGTGACGGGACTATTTCAATTCCCGCTTCTGCAGTATGCTGCCGTGCACGGTACCGACGCTCTGATGGCAGCCGCGTTCCTTCCTGCAGCAGTATTTGCTCGAACAGGCTCTCTGCGTGCCCCAGCGCACCACCATTGCCACAGCGGGCCGGGTCAATCGCAATCATAAACTCACCACCGCTTGAAGGACCGCCGTCAGGCAGATCTTTCTCACTTGCTTCATAACTGAACACATCACCAATTAACGCACCGGCAAGTAATTCCACCATCATCGCGATCGCAGAACCCTTGTAACCACCGAAAGGCAACTGAGCACCGGCCAGGGCCCGGGTTGGATCGTTGGTCGGCTGACCGCTTTCGTCAATTGCCCAGCCATCGGGGATTGTCAGGCCGTCACGTTCATGAATTTGAATTTCACCGCGTGCACTGGCACTGGAGGCCTGATCAAATATTACTGCAGGCAGAATACTTCTGGGCCAGCCAAACGCCATCGGGTTTGTACCAAACAACGGCCTGGTGCCACCGGCAGGTGCAACAAAACTCTTGGCACTGACAAATGCAAACGCGACAAGTCCTTCATTGGTTAACCGTTCTACCTCCGGCCACAGCGCAGAAAAGTGATAACTGTTGGTTACCGCCAATGCGGCAATACCCTGCGACTTTGCTTTTTCGATTAACGGCACTGCGCCAACTTCAAGTGCAAGCGGTGCAAACCCGTTCGCAGCATCGACCTGCACCACCGCCGGTGCCAGTTCTTTTACTACGGGTACAGCACTTCCTGTCACTTTGCCACTTTTGAGCGATGCACAGAACCCCGGTATACGAAACAAACCATGTGACTTACATTCGTCGCGCTCTGCAGCGGTTACAATATCGGCGACTGCCCTCGCCTGATCAGCAGAAGCACCGCTTTGCACCAGATTGCCGGTAGCAATCTGATGTACTTCCTCAAGAGTCAGCTTCACCATGTCGGACATATTGCTGTTGTCTCCTACTTTTTAACCGCACGCAGAAAACGATTTCGTTTACGCTGCTGCAACGGCGTAAGTTTGTTGCGTGTGTGGCTGTACGGGTTATCGCCGGTTTTAAAATCAATTCGCACCGGTGTGCCAAACAGCTTCAGCTCACGTTGAAAAAAGTTACTCAGATACCGCTTGTAAGAGTCGGGTACCCGCGTTGTCTGGTTACCGTGAATAACAATAACAGGCGGATTCGACCCGCCCTGATGTGCATAACGCATTTTAATTCGACGTCCGCGCACCAGCGGCGGCTGATGCTGCATTACGGCGTACTCAAGCATACGGGTAAGCTCAGGCGTCGACATATCGATCATAGCCGACTCATACGCACGGTTAGCCAGCCCAAACAACTTGCCCACACCACTGCCGTGCAGTGCAGAAATAAATTCGATTTTGGTAAAGCTTAAAAAACCCAGTCGCCGTGAAATATCGGATTTAATTTGTTCGCGTTGTTCGTGCGCCAGACCATCCCATTTGTTTACAGCGATAATCAGCGCTCTGCCCTTATCGATGATATAACCAATGAGGTTTAGATCCTGATCGGTAATCCGCTCTGAAGCATCAAGCAACAAAATACAAACGTTACATGCTTCGACCGCCTGCAGTGTCTTAATCACACTGAACTTCTCGACCATCTCGGTGACTTTGCCACGTCGCCGCACGCCTGCAGTATCGATCAGTGTGTAGCGATTGCCATCGCGCTCAAACGGAATTTCAATGCTGTCGCGGGTGGTGCCGGGCAAGTCGAAAGCCACGACGCGCTCTTCACCAATAAAGCGGTTAATCAGCGTCGACTTACCCACGTTGGGACGACCAACCACAGCCAGCCGCAACCCTTCATCAACAGTTTCTTCCTCAGCGCTAAGTTCGCCCAGCAACAACTCGCCTGCTGCGGCCATGAGCTTTAGCAGGCCGCGACTGTGTGCCGCTGCAATACAATGTGGCTCACCGAGCCCAAGCTCATAAAACTCTGCCGCTATCTGCGCTTCATCGAGGGTATCGGTTTTGTTTACAGTGAGACAGACCGGACGTTGTGAGCGTCGCAGTTGATCGGCAATTTCCTGATCGACCGGGTTGAGCCCGTCTCTGCCGTCAACCAGAAAAATCACCACGTCGGATTCTTCTACCGCCTGCCATGACTGCTGCTGCATGCGAACATCGAGCACTTCCGACTCACCGTTTAAACCGCCGGTGTCGATAACTATATAGTCGAACTCTCCGAGCTTGCCGTCACCGTACTTGCGGTCACGGGTAAGCCCCGCGAAGTCGGCAACCAG
Source organism: uncultured Granulosicoccaceae bacterium (assembly GCA_964481315.1). Classification (GTDB taxonomy): domain Bacteria; phylum Pseudomonadota; class Gammaproteobacteria; order Granulosicoccales; family Granulosicoccaceae. Next base: position 21,887 of record CAYZVB010000031.1, on the reverse strand, counting down.
CGCATCACGCGATTTAGTCAGCTTGTTGAAAAGGGTGGATTTACCGACGTTAGGCCGCCCCACCAGAGCAATCACAGGTTTCATCCGGCAGATTCTAACCTGTTGCGCCCGCACGTAGGCGGAAATTACCTGACCGTGAGTACTATCGCGCAATCACCGGGTGTAAAACGCCAAATCAGTGGTTTGGCAGCACAGAATTACAGTCTAACTGCGGCGATTTTTCCGGAACGAGATAGCACGTAAAGCATGTTGTCGACGAGGATAGGTTTATTGGTAATCTCGCCCGAGACAGCTTTGATACGACCAATCATCTCACCGGTGGTGCCGGATAACACGTGTATATAGCCCTGAAAATCCCCCACCACCACGTTACCATCGTCAGTCAGTACGGGTGCCGTAACCTGCCGGTTAGACAGATTTTCCTGTTTCCACAGCACCGTGCCATCATCAGAACGTAAACCCCAGACGGTATCAAATTCATCGGTAACAACCACGGTGGAATTGCTGACATCAAGCCCGACAGCCGATGACATGGGCGCAGACCAAAGTCGATTACCCGACCCCGGGTCGATCTGTGCGACCGCTCCCTGATAATTCACCGCATAGATATAGTCGTCGTCGAGGCTTAAGTCGGCATCGAGATCGTTCAGGCGATCAATCTCCGATCGACCGCTGCCATCAGACAACCGTGCTTCCCAGAACACCCGGCCATCTGTTGAACGCAATGCTGCCAGTCTACCGTTATCAAGCCCAACCAGCACACCATCGGGCACTACCACCGGGCGACCGTTGCCATGCAGACTCAACGCCGGCACGTTATAGGTATAAATCCAGCGCCGGGCACCGTTGTTTTTATTTAGCGCATATACGCGTCCGTCAATGCTTCGTACCACTACAAAGTCAAGACCGGCAGTAGGCGGCGCGATAATTTCCGATGACACAACGGTTGTCCACGCCACACTGCCGTCGGCCTGGCTAATGCTGAACACCCGGCCATCGCCTGTGCCTGCGTAAAGGTACTGATCGTCCCCGCCTATCCCGGCTGTCGGACGGGCGTTTAGTCCCGACTCCCAAAGTACACTGCCGGTACCTCTGGAAATTGCCGATATCCGACCTTTCGCGTTAATGGCGTAGACAGCATCGTCGGTTACATACGGCGTAAACCGAACAACTGAACGGTCACTGCCTTTACCGGCGCTTGCAGTCCACATCACTGAAGGGTCGGCAAGCACCTGTATATCGCCAAGGCGGTCAGGTTTAGGTTTTTCTACAGTCTTCGCGGTGCTACAACCGGCGGAAATCAGGACTGTGGCTAACAGACCCGCACAAGCGCTATAACGCAAAGTCATGCTCTGAAAGCCACCAGTCAAATTCATGATTTATCGTCGCTCTCAGGTACCGCCAGATCATCGAGTTTCATCTGCAGGTTGTTATCCGGCGTACTGCCAGATTCCTGCGCACGCTTATAGGCGGCCAGCGCCTGAGCAGCATCTCCACTGTCGAGATGAATATCGCCCTGAATTTCGTTTACCAGGCTTTCGTAGCTTTGCGCTGTGACTTTTTCCAGCACTTTTAATGCGTCGTCGTGTTTGCCCTGAGCGTTTAACACGCGAGCCAGTCGCAGTCGGGCAATAGACTTGATTTCGGCAAATGCCCCCTGATCAACCGTCCAGCGCAGCGCTTCTTCGGCTTCGGGCAGATCATTGTTCTCGGCGTGAAAGCGCGCTTCAGCCAGGCTTGCCATCGCAGCGTATGAAGAACCTTCATGGTCTTTCTTCATAGAGGCAACGCGGCCAAGAAACTGCTCGCCGTTGTCATCGGTCTCAAGCGCCTGCATCACCTGCGTGTAGGCGGTTGACGCCTCTTCAGCGACATTTAGCTTATGACCCTGCCAGCCACGCCAGCCGAATATCATTGCCAGCCCGAGACCGATACCAAGCAATACCGCACGCCCGTTATCGTTCCACCATTTTTTTAACGCTTCAACTTGTTGTTCTTCGGTTTCGTAATCAGCCATTATGCATTACCAATGTGATCCCTGTTTTTTTTGTTATTAGATTCACCGGGGAGTAATAAATTCGTTACGTAACACAGAGACAATTTGATCTCTGGGCACGGTTTGTTGTTCCTGTTTCTGTCGTAGCGACTTAACACCGACAGTACCATTTTCGAGTTCACTTTCTGCAATGATCAATGCCACTTTTGCACGGCTCTTGTCGGCCTTTTTGAACTGGCTTTTCATTCCACTGACTGCACACGAACAGGTAACGCTCCAGTTGGGTTCGGCACTGCGAATTTCTTCCGCCAGCGCCAGTCCACTTACAATTGCCTGCTCCGAACCCAACACCATAAAAATTTCAGGTTCAGGCTCTGCTGCTGGCTCTGCACTGCGGGAGATAAGCTCGAGTATACGTTCCATACCCAGCGCCCATCCGACACCCGGTGTGGGTTTGGCACCAAGTTGTTCAGTCAGCCCGTCGTAGCGCCCACCGGCGCATACTGTGCCCTGAGCCCCCAACCCGTGCGTGATCCATTCGAATACAGTGTGACTATAGTAATCGAGTCCGCGCACCAGCCGTGTGTTGATTTCGAAACCCACACCGCAGGCTGTTAAAGCGCTTTGCAGTTTGTCGAAATGTTCTTTCGATTCGGCACTTAGGTCGTCGATTAATGACGGTGCCCGCTCTACCACATTATGCATAGCCGGGTTCTTGGTATCGAGGACTCGCAGCGGATTGGTAGTCAGGCGTCGTTTGGAGTCTTCATCGAGCTCACTGATGTGATCGTTAAGGTAGTCGACCAGCCGCGAACGGTAGCGATCCCGATCTTCATTGCTGCCAAGCGAGTTGATCTGCAGTGTTACGTGCTCCTGCAAACCCAACTGCTGCCACAACCTTGCGCTCAGAAGAATCAGTTCAGATTCCACATAAGGCCCTGCAACACCATAAACCTCAGCACCAACCTGCCAGAACTGCCGGTAACGTCCCGCCTGCGGGTTTTCACGCCTGAACATTGGGCCCAGGTACCATATTCGGGAGGTCTGGTTGTTTGCCAGCATGCCGTGCTGAATGGCCGCACGAACACAACTGGCGGTGTTCTCGGGGCGCAGTGAGAGGAAATCGCCGTTGCGATCCTCGAAGGTGTACATTTCTTTTTCGACGATATCGGTTACTTCACCGATCGAACGGTGAAAAAGCTCCGACTTCTCGAGGATAGGAGTTCTGATTTCCCGATACCCATAGCCGCGCATCACCTCACGCACATGGTTTTCCAGGTGGTGCCAGGTGTGGACTGAATCGGGGAGGATGTCGTGGACACCCTTAATACTTTTAACCGCTTGTGCCATGTCGTTATTGTGCGACGCTTAAATTCGCAGTGATGCGAATGTTGACCGGAACCGGTCGGCTTTAAGCGGGTGCGGCCTCCCGCTTGCTCACCGGGTATAAAACAAACCCGGTGCAGATGTGAGTGACGTGTGCGCGAATGCTACTGCGATGCGAGGTATAGCTGCGCCTGTCGAGACTGCGGAAACGCAGAAACGAGTGTTCTTCCGTACTGTTTTGCCGCTGATTCATCGCCGAGTTCACGCCTTATGTTGACTCCTGTGATCAGGCTCTGCGGCGTTTGCCGGGATAAGCCAAGGAACCGCGAATAATAAGCATCAGCGAGCACAGCGTCACCTGTTTTAAGTTTCAATTCTGCCATGTGCAACATTACCGGCGCGAACTTCGGATTTGCACGCACCGCGTCGCGCATGAATTGCTCGGCTTCGGTGTATTTTCCGGCATCCATGGCGCAGACGCCGGCGTTGTCCAGCGCGTATTCCGGCGTGTTATAAAACTTGTTTTCAGAAGCCTGTACAAACTGATTAATAGCTTCGTTGGTGCGTTTCTGATCACACAGAAAAATACCGTAGTTATTGCGGTATTCGGCGCGATCCTGGTCGAGTCTGATCGATTTCAAAAAAGCTTTCTCAGCACCGCGCGGGTCATCGAGCCGTGCCAGCAGCTTGCCGTTGGTGTTGTTGGCCAGCGCATTGTTTGGGTCCTGCGCCAGTGCACGCCGCAATTTGATCTGCGCATTTTCAAGGCTGCCGGTGGCCAGATAGTTGGCACCCAGTTCAGCATTGAAGTTGGCAGCTTTCTGGTCATTGCTTAAATGATCAAACTTTGACGTCACGGCACAGCCGGTCGCCAGAAAATTCGCGCCAATAACCGCAGCCAGTAAAACTTTTCTCACAGGTTTTCTCCGAAGCGAGGCTCAACAAATTTAAGCTCGCGTTTGCTTCTGTCGCTGACTTCCCCGGCCAGTTGGCCGCAGGCGGCGTCGATGTCATCGCCGCGGGTCTGTCTGCGCGTTGCGACAATGCGGTTTTTGTTCAAAATTTGCCAAAAACGCGTAATTGCCTCATCCGATGATCGCTCGTAGCCCGAAGTGGGAAACGGGTTGAAGGGAATCAGATTCACCTTGCACGGAAAACCGCGCAACAGTTGCACCAACTCGTTCGCATGCCGCGGCTGATCGTTGACGCCTTCCAGCATCACATACTCAAACATCACGTGGCGCTTGCGATCACCTTTGCCAACCCAGCGTCTGCAGGCATCCATCAGCTCTGCGATCGGATAGGTTTTGTTCAACGGCACCAGTTCAGAGCGCAATTCGTCGTTGGCTGCATGCAATGACACCGCCAAAGACACATCAACTGCCTCTTTCAGCTTGTCCATTGCCGGCAACACACCGCTGGTGCTGACGGTAACGCGGCGTTTACTAAGACCATACGCCATGTCGTCGAGCATCAGGTTCAGCGCCTTCACCAGATTGTTGAAGTTGAGCAACGGCTCTCCCATTCCCATCATCACCACATTGGTTATGCGGTGCGATTGAGTGACCGGGTTCTGTCCTAGCAAATGCGTGGCCAATACCACCTGGCCGATAATTTCACCGCTGGACAGGTTGCGGTTGAAACCCTGCCGGGCTGTAGAACAAAAAGAACAATCGAGCGCACAGCCAACCTGTGAGGAAACGCATAGTGTGCCGCGATTTTTCTCGGGGATAAAAACAGTCTCAATACTGTTGGTACCGCGCAACTTGAAAATCCACTTGCTGGTGCCGTCTGCAGACACATGCGAATGCATGACATCCGGCAGGTAGATTTCACAGTTGTCGCGTAGTTTTTCGCGCAGACTCTTGGCCAGATTGGTCATCTGATCGATGTCTGTTACCGACTGCTGATAGATCCACTTCAGGACCTGGTCGGCGCGAAAAGGTTTTTCGCCCAGCGTTTCAAAATACGCACGCAAACCCGCCCGATCAAAATCGAGCAGGTTTACCTTGTCACTGGACAACGAAGCCATTGGTTATCGCTTGCGCTCGCAAACGCCTTCGTCGCCGAAGAAAAACGCAATTTCGTTGGCAGCAGTTTCAGGAGCATCGGAACCGTGAACCGCATTTTCGTCAATGCTGCTGGCGAAATCAGCCCGAATAGTACCGGCGTCGGCTTCTGCCGGATTGGTCGCGCCCATTACTTCGCGGTTCTTCGCGATGGCGTTTTCACCCTCAAGCACCTGCACCATGACAGGACCGGAAGTCATGAAAGAAACAAGGTCAGCGTAAAAAGGACGCTCTTTATGTACTTCGTAGAAAGCTTCTGCCTGCTGCTGGCTGAGCTGAACCATTTTTGCAGCAACAATCTGCAGCCCGGCTTTTTCAAAACGGTCGTAGATCTGACCAATAACATTCTTGGCAACCGCGTCCGGCTTGATAATAGAAATAGTGCGTTCAACCGCCATGGGAAACTCCGTAATTTTCGAGTGGATAGTTGTAAAGGCGCGGGAGTGTACCTGAAAACGATACCCCGCGCTGAATTTGCATGAATTTGTGCTGTGCAGCCATTGCACAAAACATCAGTCGAGGCAGCTGCAGCCCTTTATTTAGTAGAATCTATAGTCACGTTAGCAGGCTTTTCAAGCAACACCACAGGCAGACAGCCCGATTGTTACAGAAGGCCCGCCGACAACGAGTGATTTATCGCCTAATCGTTTTCCAGATCGACCATGCGTACTGTCAGTGGCATCGACGAGGCATTATCGAATTCCGCACCGGCCGCCACCCCTGCTTCGGCAATACTCTGCGCTGAATCATAGCGTTCATACACCGCATGCATGGCACCAAGCGCGTACGGGCTGCCCGAACCGGTCGCCCAGAAGCTGGAATATTCGTAGACCTCACGCATGGCGTAAATACCGAAAATGCCATGTTTGTTGACCGCAAGTGCATCGATGTGGCTGGACTCGTACGGGTCGTCCTCGTCATCTTTTGTGTTCAGGAAGTAGTTTTCTTTCAGTTCTTTGTGCACTTCAGAGAAGGTTTTGAAAATCGCAGCCCGGTCGCTGAAATCAGGAAAAAACTCCTCATGATTTAAAAGACTTTCAATCACCAGCGTATGCGCGGCACTGCCGACAATGGCCAGATGCGTGTCGTCGAATGTTTGTATTTTCTCGCTGTGCGGGTCATAAGCTGCAGAAAGCTTCAAGTCTCCGTACGTGGTTAAGGAGTCAGCCGCAATGCAGGCCACTCCGTTCTTGCGAACAACAACGACGGTAGACATTAGTGCCGTGCCTCATGTGATAAAGAATATTCCGGTGTCAGGGTCAGCCGCACATCAGGGCCTACCGTCGTCACGTCGGTAAACTGCATCGACGGCCGGTTTGCCATGTCGGTAAGGCCGGAAAACTGAAACAGCGATTTCGCGTCTGCCCCCAGCAGGTGCGGTGCAATGTACACAATAACCTCGTCGATCAGCTGCTCCTGCAGCAGGCTTGCCGCGAGTTCAGCCCCCGCCTCGACGTGTACTTCGTTAATCTCACGATCGGCCAGGTCGCGCAGCACACCGGACAGGTTGATTTGCCCGGACTGCGATGCACTGAGATGATAAACCACTTCACATTTCTCGTGCATATTTTTGTTTTTATTGGAATAAATAACAATTTTTCCGTCACGCTCAAACACTTTGGCACCCAGTGGAGTACGGCAACTGGAATCGACAATGGCGAGCAGCGGCTGTCTGTCACGTTCGATCATCCAGCGTTCCTGCGGCAGTCGCACGGTCATGCGCGGATCATCGGCCAGAATGGTACCGACGCCGGTCAGAATACAGTTGGCCCGCGCCCGCCACAGTTGTACATCGGCGCGCGCCGCATCGCTGGTGATCCAGCGGCTCTCACCATTGGCCAGCGCCGTGCGTCCATCGAGACTTGCCGCAAGCTTCACCCGCACCCACGGACGCCCGCGCGTCATACGGCTGAAAAATCCGCAGTTTAGCGCTCGATTTTGCTCGTCCAGTATGCCGGTTTCAACCTCAATGCCGGCTTCCCGCAGTTGCGCCAGTCCGGTACCGCTAACCAGTGGGTTCGGGTCGACACTGGCAGCGACCAAACGGCTAATGCCCGCTTCAATCAGTGCATCGCTGCACGGTGGCGTTCGCCCATGGTGTGAACAGGGCTCAAGCGTCACGTAAGCAGTGGCACCGCGCGGACTTTCATTACAGCTGTTAAGCGCCTCGATTTCCGCGTGTGCCTGGCCAACCGGCTGCGTCCAGCCAGCACCGATTATATTGTTGTCTTTAACCAGTACACAGCCACCCCGCGGGTGGGCACCGGTGGTGTACAACCCCCGCTCCGCCAGCTCCAGCGCCTGCTGCATATACTCCCGATCCCGATCATCCATCAGTTACTGCTTTCTTTTCGGGCGGGGAATTCGGTCCTGATCTTCCTCCAGCAGGTTCATCTGACTACGGGCTTCTTCAGGCGACAGCTCTTTTTCCAGCCGCTCAATCACATCACGGAAAGAGGCTATGTCTTCAAAACTTAAGTACACCGACGCAAAGCGGATGTAGGCGACGTGATCGAGCTTGAGTAACTCTTCCATCACCCACTCACCCAGCTTACGGGACGGTACTTCTCGTTCACCGGCCACCAGCGTGCGGTGCTTCAGATGGCTCATGGCAAGATGCACATCGTCCATGGCAACCGGGCGTTTCTCCAGTGCTTTTTGCAGGCCGGCCAGCAGCTTTTTCTCTGAGAAAGGCTCGCGGCTGCCATCCGACTTCACCACTCTGGGCAGATTCAGCTCTGCGTTTTCATAGGTGGTGAATCGCTCCTGACACTCGAGACACTCCCGTCGCCGGCGAATTTGGTCGTTATCACCACTGAGTCTGGAGTCGATGACTTTGGTATCCATCGCTCCACAGAACGGGCACCGCATATAAATGGCCTGTTGGAGAAGAGTAGCTGGCCAGTGTAACAAATTGACCGGCACCGCGATTGAATATTGCCTCCACAGATGCCGCTAAACCCGCTATCATTAGACGGATAAGTCGGTCAGGCACGCCGGCGCGCAAAGGTACCAAACCAGACAACAACCCCGCGAACCTTTTCTTTTTAAATTCAGCACAATGGCAGGCGTATTCACCATTGGCAAACACACTGTTTCTGCTGAACGCTAATCTTTTAAAACACCACATCAAATGCAGGAGATACCCATGACCGATCCAGTTCGAATTGCGATTACTGGTGCAGCCGGACAAATCTGTTATTCCATGCTGTTTCGAATTGCCTCCGGCGGCATGTATGGTCCCAACCAGCCCGTCGCACTGCAACTGCTCGAAATCACGCCGGCCATGGGCGTACTCGAAGCGGTAAAAATGGAACTCGACGACTGCGCCTTCCCGCTGTTGTCTGAAGTGATCTGCACCGACGACCCTAAAACCGCGCTCACCAACATCGACGCAGCACTGTTTGTCGGCGCCAAGCCGCGTGGTCCGGGCATGGAGCGCAGCGACCTGCTGAAAGATAACGGCAAAATTTTCAGTTCGCTGGGTAAAATTATGAACGAAGTAGCCAACCCGGACGTCAAAGTCTGTGTGGTCGGCAACCCGGCAAACACTAACGCCTACATTCTGAAGGCCAACACACCTAACATTAACCCGCGCAACATCACCGCCCTAACCCGCCTTGATCACAACCGCGCCATGAGCCAGCTTGCCGGCAAGGTTGACTGCAGCGTCACCGATATCCAAAAGATGATTATCTGGGGCAACCACTCCACCACACAGGTTCCCGATATCAGTCACTGTGTGGTCGGTGGTAAAGCAGCGCCGTCAATGGTTGATGAAAGCTGGGCACGTGAAGACTTCATCCCGACCGTCGCAAAACGCGGTGCTGCAGTCATCGCAGCACGTGGCTCTTCGAGTGCCGCTTCTGCCGGTAATGCCGTAGTCGATCACATGGCGTCATGGGTCAACGGCACCGCCGACGGTGACTGGACCAGCATGTCTGTACCATCCGATGGCAGTTACGGTATTCAGGAAGGCCTGATCTACAGCTACCCTGTGGTTTGCAAAAACGGTGACTATGAAATTGTTCAGGGTCTTGAAATCAACGACTTCATTGCCGGTAAAATGAAGGAAAGCGAACAGGAACTTCAGGAAGAAGCAGACGCTGTAAAAGAAAAGACCTAATACCAACTCATCGTGCTGTACATCAAAAAAGGGTGAGCTTTCTGCTCACCTTTTTTTGTTCAGAACCTACTGCAGCAGGTATTTAAGACAGCATTTTCCTGAAGCGCCAGACAAGCAGCAGCAGCAAAACCGCAAGGTAAATAGCAGGCTCAACAATATCGTTGGCTTTTACCTGCCAGAGAAAATGCACAATCACCAGTAACGTCAGCGGATACACCAGTCGATGCAGCGGTTTCCACTTTTTACCGAGCTTGCGAATTGACCAGCGATTGGACGTCAGTGCCAGCGGTAACAAACCGAGTAACGCAATAAAGCCGACCGCAATGTATTTTTTCTCGATAATTTCGTTAATCACCGAAGACCAGTCCAGCCCCTGATCAAGCACCACCCAGATCAGCATATGCATCACTGCATAAAAGAACGCAAACAGACCCAGCATACGCCGAAGCCTGGCAACCCATGACCATCGGAAAATAAACTGCAGCGGCGTTACCGCAAGTGTGATTAGCAGAAACCGCAGACCCCACTCACCGGTCAATACCAGCAACCCTTCAATCGGGTTGGCACCCAGGTTGTTCTGCGACACAGCATATATCGCAAGCAGCAAAGGCAGCGAGCACAGCACAAACGTGACTGGCTTTATAGCGCTGCGAAGTGAAAGCTTGTGCTGCATTGGCAGGGATTTGTCCACCGACATCGGAATCCTCTTAGCGTTCATCAATTAAACTGCACCCGGCGGGCGCAACTACCGACATTGGAAACTTTGACAACCGGTATGTTCACCGAAAAAAGTCACCAATTGATCACTAAATTATCCCGATTGAGTTATTAACAATTCACAGGTGTACTGGGCACATAGTGCCCGGCGCACCGAATTTTATCGGCAGAAAGGCCGCAGGGTTAACTCGCAGGCCTGACGGTCGGCGAATTCAGGCGGAGGATTTTCTAGAAGTTCTTTGTCAGATCCATACCGCTGTACAAAGAAGCCACCTGTTCGCCATAGCCGTTGAACATCAGGGTTTCCTGTTTATCCGAGAACAGTGCCGCAAGGCCCTTCGATTCTCCGTCCAGTCGGCGCTCTTTGGCCTGGCTCCAGCGCGGATGACTCACCGTTGGGTTTACGTTGGAGTAAAAACCATATTCGCGCGGTGCGGAAAGGTTCCAGCTGGTGTCTGGCTGCTCTTCAACAAAATTTATTTTCACAATCGACTTAATGCTCTTAAATCCGTACTTCCAGGGCACTACCAGTCGCAACGGAGCACCGTTCTGGTTTGGCAACGGCTTGCCATACAACCCTACAGCAATCATGGTCAGTGGATGCATGGCCTCGTCCATGCGCAACCCTTCAATGTAAGGCCATTGCAGTACCGGAAACTGTTGTCCGGGCAGTCGGGTTTTATCGAGCAGTGTTTCGAAGCTCACGTATTTGGCGTTGCCGGTAGGCTCAAAGCGCTTGAGTAAGTCAGCCAGACTGAAACCCACCCACGGAATTACCATCGACCACGCTTCCACGCATCGCAGCCGGTAGACGCGTTCTTCCAGCCCGTGAGGCTTCAGAATATCTTCGAGTGTATAAGTGCCCGGTTTATTACACTCGCCGCCAATCTCAACAGACCACGGCTCAGTGACCAGACTACTGGCGTTTTTCTTCGGGTCACCCTTATCGGTGCCCAGCTCATAAAAGTTGTTGTAGCTTGTGGCCTGATCCCACGGAGTCTGTTTCTCGACGGTGCTGCCTGGCCAGCTGGCAATCTCACCGAATTCGGGTACCGCCGCATCAAGCCTGCCCGGCAACACACTGCCAGTCGCACCAATGGCCAGCCCGGCGGCAGCAAGAAACTCCCTGCGCTTTAGAAATACCTCTTCCGGGGTAATTTCAGAAGATTTGATTTTAACCGCCTGATACAAAGATTTTTTCATTCGTTTGCTCTCGGCATTTGACTGCTCAATTTTAGTTTACGCCAATATTCGGACATCAGAAACGACAAATTTCTAACGAATTTATCACCGTCATCCAGCCGTGATTGGTAATGCCATGCGTCAGTATCGGATGTTTTGGCCTTTCCCTGCAATTTGCATCTTTAAAGCCTCTAAGAAGCAACCAATAGCACCGAGCCCGCAACCGGTGAATTCGCGCACGATTCTTGTTTACACAAACGCCACTAAAAATCAGCCGGCCTGCGGGCAACAGTAATTTCCGGATCAAAAGTGACGGAACGCTGCTAGCTGCTAAGCTTATCTGAGCCATTGAAGCGCGCATGACCAATCGGCACCCGGCAAAAAACAGCGACGAACATTATTTATGACAACATCTACCGCAAACAGTTTCGTTAATGCACCGGATGGCACTTTATCAAACGATGTACAGTCACCTGCAAGTGATGGGGCCGTCATACCGCATAACGCCGACCGTTTGCTCAGAAACAGTCAGCTCAAAAACTGGGACAGCAGCAGCGTCGACATTCGACTGGCAGCCATATCGTGCATCGATATTTATCGAAAGCTGGTCATACAGAACACACCGGTCGAGCTTACTCCGACACACGCAGAAAGCGGCTCTGAAATAGCCAGCGTCAACAGCGGTACACTTGTCGCCAAACACAATGCCGGTAAGCTTGCGCTCAGGTGCCGCAAAGTATCGATGGAAACAGACGGCAACAGCGATGTGCGTTACCGTTTGTATCTGGCTGCAGGCTTTGCTGTGTCAGCAGCCGTTGACGGTGAAACCACGCGCGTCCCGATTCTTCTGGTACCGGTAAAAATCGAACGCCTGCGCGGCCGTGGCAGCCCGTACACCATTAAACACACCGGAGAGCCACTGCGTCTCAACCCGCATATTGCCGAGTCCTGCAATACACATGTTGATCAGCTGATAAAACCATTCGAAACCGATGCCGACCTGCGCAGCTACTTAAAATCCATGGGACGCAAGCTGCATGGCAAACTACAGTGTCGCGTTAGTGCAAACACCGGCTTGTTTACACTGCAGGAAGGCGTACTCGACGACATTAGCGATGCCGACCAGACCGATATCGAACTCGAACGCTCGCGCCCCGGCGTTGAGTTTAAGCCGCTGCCGCCAATTCCGGACAATTTTAACGCGCAGCTGGCAACCAGAATTTTACGTTACATTGAACCTGCTGAACTCAACACAGCACTGCAAACCTTTGCGGGCAGCAAGCCTGCTGAAACAGCCACACTCGATTACGAACTGCCGCTCGACGGACCGCAGCGAGACAAAGTTGCTAAATGTGCTAAATGGCTGTTCGAGCTCGGGCTTGGCCACTGGCAGTTACAAAACCTGAAAGCACTGCCTGCACGCATACAGCGTATGGGCGATAACATTCAGAACATCTGCTCACACCCTGCGTTTGCACGTTACTTTTACGACGAAAATCAGAACGTCGGTATGCTGTTAAATCTTTACCGTGCACGCAACAAAATCAACAATGCACCACCTGAAATGCAACACCACGCCATTTCACTGCACGCTGATCCTGAAACACGCCTGCTACTGCAGAAAGCAAAAATACAGGCAGCCACCATAGAACAGGAAATGCAGGTTCTGCACGACACCTTTCATATGAGTGCGGTGCCGGGCAGCGCTGCACTGCATAAGCTGATCAAAGTTATTGCCAAGCGTGAGCAGTCGTCACAACTCACCAACCCGCAGTATTTCCGCGCGCGCAGACAGCTCAACGAAATTCTAAAAACCCACAACGGCCTGATTACCGAAAGCGATCTTAAGCGACTTGAGTCAATGGCAAAAACCCTGCGTTTTGCCGAACTTTTTGAAGACGACGCTTACTACAAACGCTGCTTCGGGTCGCTGTTCCATGGCGTTAGCACCAACTGGCAACGCCTTGACTCTGTTATTAACTACACTCGCAGTCTGGCATATGATCTCGACTCATCTGAACTGGTCGGTCGTCTGACTGAACACTGGCCTTCGTTTCAGCGTGACTTTGCGTCGCTGCAGGATCTGTTACGACCGGCAGCCACCGATACTCATCAGCTGCGCGCTCTGATTCCGCTGTTTATCGACAACACGACACCACTGCAAAAAGCGGTAAGAACAGCTACCAAGTTCAACGAAAAGGTCAACACCTGGCAGCAGTATCTCAATAAACATGTTCACGACGGTGAGCTCACGCCTTATCAGATTGCGAACAACCAACCGGATACGCAAATAGAATCCAGCCAGGACATCGCCCTGCCACAACGCGAATATGATGAGCGTATTTATCAGCACATTGTTGGTGTCGGGCTCAGTGATGACAGTGTTGCCGCAACCGCTGAATGGCTGACCAACACGCTAAATCACCTTGATATCGACGCCCCCACGGTACGCAGATATCTTGATGGTGAATCACAGTTCGAAACAACTGAATCGATCAAAGCGATCTAAAGCTGGATTGCAGCGGGTTGTTGTAAAAGACAACCCGCTGCAGTTAAACGTATTAAACGTTCTGCACCCAGGTTCGGGCATTGCAGAACATTTTCATCCACGGACTATCTTCACCCCACCCTTGCGGATGCCATGAATGTTGTACAGTGCGGAACACGCGCTCCGGATGCGGCATCATGATATTAAAGCGCCCGTCTTCGCTACACAGACCGGTAACACCGTCACTCGAACCATTCGGATTTTGCGGGTAGTGTTCGGTTGCCTTACCGTGATGGTCAACATATCGCAGTGTTACATGGTGCGGATCGACGGACTCCATAACCCTTCCCTCACCATGCGCCACCGCCACCGGCATTTGCGCACCTTCCATGCCCGCAAGCAGTATTGACGAACTACTTTGCACCTGCACCAGTGACAAGCGCGCTTCAAACTGTTCAGACCGGTTTCGCTTAAACTGCGGCCAGTGAGCGGTACCGGGAATGAGTGATCTCAAATGCGAAAACATTTGGCAGCCGTTGCATACGCCAAGTGCAAAGGTATCGCTGCGGGCAAAGAACTGTTCGAACTGCTGACGCGCCTGCTCGTTGTAAAGCACTGAACTGGCCCAGCCGGCACCGGCGCCTAACACATCGCCGTAGGAAAAACCGCCGCAGGCAATTAAACCCGCGTACGAAACAAGCTTCGCCCTGCCGTTGATAATGTCAGTCATGTGAACATCAATCGCAGTAAAGCCCGCGCGATCAAAAGCCGCTGCCATCTCGACATGGCCGTTGACACCCTGCTCACGCAGTATGGCAACCGCCGGACGACTACCTGCTACAACCGGTGGCGTGCCGTTTATATCAAAGGTAATTTTTGCACTAAGACCCGGATCGTTATCGCTGCAACGCAGTGCAAACTCCTGATCTGCGGTATCGGGGTTATCTCTTAAGCGCTGCATCTGGTAACTGGTTTGCCACCAGAGCTTTCTTAAAGCTGCCAGTGAAGTCTCGTAAACCGTACTGCCATTGCCAACAATACAAAACCGCTCACCACCGCTGACAGTACCGATGTGATGCAAACAGCCATCAACGCCATGCTTTGCAAGTGTTTTTTGCACGGCCGCCACATCCGCCTGCTTAACCTGCAACAACCAGCCGAGTTCTTCACTGAATAACACCGGCAGCAGATTATCGTCTGAGAATTCGAGCGTGATACCGGTACCTGCAGCAAAAGCCATTTCAAGTGCGGTCACCAGCAGGCCGCCATCGGAGCGATCATGACAAGCCAGCACCAGCTGCTGTTCAAGCAATTGCTGCAATGCATGATACAGCGCTGCAAACTCAGCGGGGGCATCAACGTCGGGGCACTCATTACCTGTTTGTTCGAGCACCTGCGCCAGCGCCGAGCCACCCAGTCGATTGCGTCCGCCACCGGCGTCGAGCAACAACAGCACCGACGGCTCACCGCTAACAAGCTCCGGAGTGCGCGCTCGTCGCACGTCCGGCACGGCAGCAAAAGCACTAACAATTAGTGATAACGGCGAAGTCATTACCTGCTCGCGGTTATCCTGCTGCCACATGGTTTTCATCGACAACGAATCCTTACCAACCGGAATTGACAGGCCTACTTCTAAACACAAGTCTTTAACCACCGCACGAACCGTGTCGAACAGCGCAGCATCTTCACCCGGCATGCCTGCAGCAGCCATCCAGTTGGCAGACAGTTTGATCGACTGCAGCGCCCCTGCACCGGCGCAGGCTATATTGGTGATCGCTTCAGCAACAGCCATGCGACCGGACGCCTGCGGACTGATGAGTGCAACCGGTGTGCGTTCCCCCATCGCCATCGCTTCACCGTTGTAGCCGTTAAAGTCTGCCAGTGTAATTGCGGCATCTGCCACCGGCATCTGGTGCGGGCCAACCATCTGATCACGGCACACCAGGCCTCCAACACTTCGATCACCGATGGTGATCAGAAAACTTTTTGCCGCCACACTCGGCACCTGCAACACCTGTTCGATAGCATCGGCAAGCGCAATACCGCTGTAGTCGAGCGGTTTCAGAGCCGGTGCAATACGAGTCACATCGCGCTGCATTTTCGGCGGTTTGCCAAGCAGTAAATCGAGAGACATGTCGACAGCATCACTACCCAGCAGATTGTCGGTCAGGGTTAAATGGCGTTCGGCTGTGGTATGACCAACCACAGCATACGGACAACGCTCTCTGACACATAAGGCTTCAAACTCTGCCAGACGTTCCATGGCAATCGCCATGACGTAGCGCTCCTGCGACTCATTGCACCAGATTTCCATTGGCGACATACCGGGCTCGTCGCAGAGAATTTTTCTAAGCTCAAAGTCAGCGCCAAGGCCGGCATCGTTGACCAGTTCGGGCAGCGCATTAGACAACCCGCCGGCACCGACATCGTGCATTGATAACACCGGCGAACCTTCACCGAGCGCCACACAGTGATTAATAACCTCCTGACAGCGCCGCTGCATTTCGGGGTTGCCGCGTTGCACCGATGCGAAGTCGAGCGCTTCATTACTCTGACCACTGGCCATCGATGACGCCGCACCACCGCCCAGACCAATAAGCATGGCAGGACCACCCAGCACCACTACCGCACTGCCCGCAGGCACTGGTAGCTTGTGGGTGTTGCCGGGGCGGATATTGCCCAGACCACCGGCGATCATGATGGGCTTGTGATAACCGCGCCACTGGTCATTGTGCTGTTGTTCGTAGGTGCGAAAGTAACCGCACAGGTTCGGGCGCCCAAACTCGTTGTTGAAAGCAGCCGCACCAATCGGCCCGTCAATCATGATCCGCAGCGCCGAGGCTATGGTGTCCGGCTTACCGGCATGCTGCTCCCACTGGTGGGTGTACTCGGGTATTCGCAGGTTGGACACACTAAACCCGCACAGACCTGCCTTGGGTTTTGCTCCGTTACCGGTAGCGCCTTCATCGCGAATTTCCCCGCCCGAACCGGTCGCAGCGCCCGGGAACGGACTGATGGCAGTCGGGTGGTTGTGTGTTTCCACCTTGATTTGGATGTTGACCGGCTCGGCCGTGTACGAATACTCAGCGGTGACCGGGTCCGGCATAAATCGCTCGCCTTCAAACCCGGCTATCACTGCAGCATTATCGTCATAAGCGACCAGTGTGCCTTGCGGTTGTGCGCGATGCGTCTCGCGAATCATGCCAAACAACGATGACTCCTCTGCCTTGCCATCCACCACCCAGCTGGCATTAAAAATCTTGTGTCGGCAGTGCTCGGAATTCGCCTGCGCAAACATCATTAGTTCGGCGTCGGTCGGGTTGCGGCCGAGCTTGCGAAAGCTCTCCACCAGATAGTCGATCTCGTCGTCAGACAGCGCAAACCCGAACCGCCGGTTGTCTTCAGCCAGGCGTTCAGCACCACCGCCAAGCACATCGATAGTTTGCAGTGCAGCCGGGGTTGCCTGTTCGAACAATGCAGCGGCAGCGTCGATATTTGGCACCACAGTTTCTGTCATGCGGTCGTGCAGCAGGTCCGCCACCGCAGCGGGATCGGCCGGGTCGAGCTGCCATGCCACCGCACGCTCAATTCTATTAACACCGGTAAGGCCGCAATTAGTGGCGATGTCGGTGGCCTTAGAAGCCCACGGCGAGATCGTGCCAAGCCTTGGTACAACCAGCGCGTGCACGTCAATCGACGGCTCACTACCGGCCGTTAACAACGTGCACAATCGTTCGACCGTTGCCGCGTCGCCGTCGTGATCAATCAGGTAAACAAGCTGTGTTTCCACAGCGGTAAGCGGAGTTTGCTGCTCCTTGCAGCGGCGCAACAGCGCTTCAACGCGAAACGGCGATACGGCTTTATCGCCAAACAACACGAGCATCGTGAAATTTCCGGAGGTAGCGGCAATCGGGAACCCGCAATTATGCCACAGCTAACGCATCGTCAAGCTAAAAAACACGGTGCAGCATTTCGCACGGGAGCAGCACGCCTGAAGTGTATAAGAAAAACCTCGTACCGCACCCGGCAGAATTACCCTCAGCTCCCGCCGCGGCCGGTGGCAGATTCATACAACTCAATCCATCCGGCCGGTGTCATTTTCGACGCCAGCGCCTCAATCAGATCGTAGGGAACGCATTCCGGTTTTCGAAAGCGAATGCAAGACTTGCCCATATCGAGCTTACCAATATCCAGCGCGGCATACTCCTGTGTAAACCACGACATCAGCTCATCACTGGCATATATCCCCATGTGATACACCGCAACATACTGCTTTTGCGAAGCCAGGTTAATAAATGGCAGCGGCGTATCTTTCTTACAGTGATAGCCGGACGGGTACAGCGAAAGTGGTACGACATATCCGATCATGCCGTAGCTCATGGTTTCCTTAAACCCTTTGGGCAAACCACGGCGGATACCGGTGCGAAGCTTTTTGATCACCTGCCTGCGATCAGCGGGTAGTGAAGCGACGTACTGTGCCGGTGTGGTGGCGTCGGACTGTACCAGAAGTTTCTCCTTCAGCCGCTGTAATGCAGCTAAAAACGGTTTCAGGTTACCTTTTCTATCGTCATGTAAGCGTGCACATAACCCATCCCGTGACCTTGCGGGCTATCAACTATCTGACTGTGATACATGTTGTAGTAGTGTTCGATCAGCTCGGCGCGTTCGTCGCTGCTGCGTGTTGTACTCAAGCCACCGGCAAAAACACTTTCATTCCACGAACGAATCGTCGGCAGATAGGCGTCGGCAAATTTAACGGCATTGCCGTGCTGTTTAAAATCTTCGGCAAACGGGCACGGAACAACGGCGGTTTCGATATCCGACAATCGCAATCCCGACTTGTATACCTCCGACTGTTCATCAAGCAGCGGCGCACTGAACTCTTCAACGCGGTTGTAGTACTGCGGCAGTGTCATCGCTTTATATTCACTGGCGGTAATCACGCCTTCATCCAGTAATTGCTGCCAGTTACGGTTAAAGCAGTCAAACATGTTTATGCCGCCGGTGTTACCGAGGTAACGGCCCTGTTCATCAATGCAGAAATTCACCAGCACCAGTCTCGCCCCCGGACGCATCTCGCGTGCGCGATGCAGCAGAATAGTCTGCCAGTCAGTTGCCGCCTGTGTGGCGAAAGTTCGTAGTTCATTACCTTGTGCGCCGACCATGTGCACGTGATTGCTAAGCTCACAAGGTGTTGCGCTCAGCCAGTGCATTGCTGTAGCAGAAAAACCCAGGTCCAGCGTATTGGCCGGTAGTGCCGGTGTGTAAAACGACGCTCCGGATTCAAATATGCGAATGTTGTCGTAGCTGTTCAGGTAGGCATCGAACTCGGTCATGCCGTGAACTATTTTTACCAGTGCGTTGAAGTCATTGTTGGCCTGATCGGCATAGACAATCTGAATATCGCGCTGATCGTCCTGCCGCAGACTGGCGATAACCGAACGCCACATATCGAGCGAGGTACCACCATCGGCGCAGCCCATGTCACTGAAGCACCAGTGAGCGTCTGTGTTGCGCTGTGCACGCACCTCTGCCAACGCCTGCAATACGCGTGGGGTGGCAATATCGATAACGTCTTTGGCACCAATGGTTGCCAGTGAATACAACCCGCCACCCGACATGGTGATGTTGTCTGCCTGCACGGTGCGTTCAGTCATTAGTGGCTCGCCAATTTCAATAAATCGCAGGTTATCACTAATACAGATTCCGCTACCAGCGCGACTCCGCCAGTCGCCAAAGTTGAGGGTAATGGTGACACCCGGAAAAATACTGCACACTTAGCTTCAGGCTGAGATCCAGCCTGTTTTTATGCCATTTGACACCACTTACAAAGAGTGGACGCGAGAGGAGAAGCCAAATGACATGCAGCCATCAGTTTCGCACGACCACCCCTTACCGCTTACTTGGCGTGGTTAACCGGGAGCAACAGAGATTGAATCCTTCACCCACCAGCGCGGATGATTTAGTCCGGTTACCTTCCAGGGAGATTTTTAATCGCGCAGACCTGAAATATTCTGATCAGGCGCTCTACAGCGCACTGACAAAACTGACCATTAGCGGCCTGCTCGAGGTGAACCAGTGCCCCGATCACGACCAGCGTTTTTTGTACTCAATTACCGCACAGGGACGCCACTGTTCTCAATGCAGGCATTTCGGCAAACAGGCCATAGACACCGACGACTTCCGATGCGGACCTGTGGAAGCTGATGGCGAGATGTAGTTTTCCAATTCAACGGCAGAGCATTGCTCTGCCCTAACCCCGGACCCAGAAGATGGCAACTATTCACCCCATTTCCAGATATGTAAAATCATTCAGGTACGGAAAGCCCCTCTACCGCAGATGTGTCGGGCAGAAAGCCTCAACGGCCAGATTCAGTAGTCGAATTGTTGAACTGCCAATGGCAGGGCTTAAAACAATAAAAAGCATTAATCAAATGCTGCTCGAAACACTGTCGAACACCAGCCTGAACATCGCAGGTCTTGTGGTAACCACGGTGCGTACACCACCGTTTAATTTACCCGGCGTCAGCACACGAGAGTTTTACATGAGCCAGTGGCGTGTCGATGCCGATAGCATAATGCCGGGTGTGCCGAGGCTGCTTTATTGCACTGCGCGCATACCAGACTCAGTAGGGATTGTATTGGCCTGTTCACGTCGTCGCACAACGACCTGTGACAAATGCTCGGAACCCTGCAATCACAAGTAGCGCATCAGGCAATAGCTTGTCAGGCAGAACAACTTAATTACGCCGGCAACACGGTCTCTGCAAACCTGTCCCGGTAGCTGTACCGGTGAAACTGTCTTAGAACAAAAATAAAGCAGTACAACCCTGTCACCGGCCGCTACCGGTGACGGACGGGTGACCAAACGTTTGCATCGCGAACCGGATGCTCCAATGCCCGGGAAATAGAATCACCACCGTGAAGAACAATCTGCAGTCACCTGAAAATTAGACTACACACTACAATTAAATGGCGTTAGCAGCCACAACCCAGAAGGCGGTTAGGCAGTACGAATTCAATAAAGTTTCACCGAAACAGACACTGTCGCTGCTTCATTGCTGCCCTGCCTGCCTGGCATTGATTTATGCGGTGTAACATGACATAACAGGCCCCGCCGCAGCCGGTCAATGCCGTTTGTTGCCATGTTTACCAAATCACGCTGCACTTCGTCACTTTTGCTCACCCGCCCCATCGGTGAATCAGTATTGTCCCTACTTCACGGTGTATTCACTTGCTTGACAATTTTTCCAAAACCTTCGTGCTGCTGCTGGCACTACTTCCGCTGACGCCGGATACCATCGGATTCGCGGCAGAAATCGAAAAAAGCCCTAATGACCCTAGAGAATACCGACAACTGCTACTCGACAACGGCCTCAAAGTCACTCTGATACACGACGCCGATACTGAGGTTGCCGCTGCATCGATGGATGTTGCGGTTGGAGCCGGCAGTGACCCGGCCGACCGCCCTGGCCTTGCGCACTTTCTTGAGCATATGTTGTTTCTCGGCACAGAAAAATACCCTGAGCCGGATGCTTATTCCGCGTTTATTCAGCAACACGGTGGCAGTAACAATGCCTATACCGCATTCGCTAATACCAACTACTACTTCGAAATTGACACCGCTCAACTCGAACCTGCACTGGATCGCTTTGCACAGTTTTTTATCGCACCGCTGTTTAGTGAAGATCTGGTGCAACGTGAGAAAAATGCGGTGCATTCAGAATTTACCGGCAAACAACGCGAAGAGAGTTTGCGGTTTTGGTCTGCAAGAAAACAAGGGTTCAATCCCCTGCACCCAATGACCGGGTTTACCACCGGCAACCTGACCACGCTGGAAGACCGCGAAGGCTCAAACATTCGAGATGAGCTGATTGCGCTGTATCAAAAGCACTATTCAGCCAACATCATGTCGCTTGCGATTATTGGCAACGACTCACTCGATCAACTCGAGCGCTGGGCAACAGAAAAATTTTCAGCCGT
>CAYZVB010000030.1:20476-24252 GCA_964481315.1 uncultured Granulosicoccaceae bacterium | reverse complement strand
CTCTATTTAAACAATTCTACTTAGACAGGGCCTTTTGCAAACAGGCCTGAGCCTTTTCATCGGTATACCCGGCTTTGGCATAAACTTCCTGCGGACACGATTCAAGAGATTCGTTCTGCAACTCCGCAAGCTTGATTGTGTCCGGCAGTGGTGCGAGACACTGCTGCACGGCTTCCTCGGAAAGATCAAAACAGGCTTCTTTATCGAACCCCATGCAGGATGTAAATACAGACGATTCGCACAGCACGTTCGACTGTTCGCGTGACAGATTGATCAGCAGCTCTTTGGAAATTTTTTCATGACCCTGCTGGGCGTGCACCTGCAGCGCCATGGTGGCAGCTGTTGCAGTAAAAATTGTCGATAGCAATAGAATATTCAGATGGCGTTTCAAGGTGTTTGTCCTGCAGTAGTTGCGAGGCAGTATACCGCATGGACCTGAACACCGGTGAAACAAAAGCCGGCACACCTAAATGTCTTTTGTCGACACGCTCACACGAAACCAGTAATTGCATAAGGCTACCAGCGCAAAAAGCACAGCGCCAAACAACAACGGAGCACCGGGATCGCCGCTAATATCGTACAGCCACCCCGCAATACCCGGTGCAGGCAGACCGACAATAAAATACAGCGTAAAAAACAACCCCATCCCGTAAGCTCTTGACTCGGCGGGCATTGACTCACCGGTTAGCGCCATAATCACTCCCGCAGAACCCAGCGCCAGCAGCCCAAACAGTATGATTGCCGCAACAATCGCCACGCCCTGCGCCATCATTAACAGGCTAATTACCGCACCAGCCATACTAATGTACAAAACCGCGCTTCGTTGACCGGTACGATCGGCAATTTGCCCGGCAATTATCGCAGTTATCACCATCAACCAGCTTGGTACACTGGCCAATGCTGCGGCAGACCCGTCGCTAAACCCTGCCGCAACTAACGCTTCGACAATAAAGCTTAAGTAGACCACGAAGCCGGCGTTAAACAGCGCCCAAACCAGTGCCGCAATAAGCGTAAGTTTAAGATGATACGCAGATAACTTTGCCATAGGGGCCGCACGACCACGCGTTTCATTACCGGCATCGGGTGATTGGTATAAAAGCCAAAGCGCCACTGCCGACCCAAAGCAATAAACAGCTGCAACAAAAAACGCCGCAGAATAGCCGAACTTTGCTGCGACCAGCGGATGCAGTACCTGACCCAGCGCAATACCAATCGGCCAGCTCAGTACAAGAAGTCCCATGGCAGTGGCAAGTTCTTTTCCACTAAACCAGTCGGCAACTATTTTGGTGAAATAAAGCGTGCCAAATACAAACCCTGCACCGCTTATTACGCGACCGACAGCAATAACACCGTAACCTGCAGCAATTCCAGAGATCACCCCACCCACGCCAAGCAATAGTAGGCCAAGTGTGACTAGCGATTTGTCGGTAGCATATTTGTAGGCAAGCCCGGCAGGTAGCGACAGAAAGATTCCGGCAAACAAAAACAATCCCACCAGAATGCCGGCCAGTCGGTAATCTATTTCAAGCGCTTCAACCAGTCGCGGAGAAACAGAACCGAGTACCTGAAACTGAAAACCCATTGCAATTCTGGTAAAAAACAGCAGGCCCAGAATTTTCCATCGCCGCTCCATACTTCACTCCCTGTTGTTTATTTCTTTTTCGATGACTTCGCTTTGTGGTTGTAATCGAGGCATAACTGTAGCCAGAAGTCGAAATCACTATTGCGCTTGAACCCGGCCGGCTCAACGTAACAATACCCTTTGTAAATCCGGTTGTGCATTTCCATGGGCACATATCCCGCACGACCGGATACTGACTCAGTGTCCTTCACATCAAAACGACACATCAGTCGATCACCGCTGACGTTAATACACATTTTGCCATTCACCAGAAAGGCCAGGCCGCCGAACATTTTTTTCTCAGTCACAGGCGGCGTGTTTAAAATTGCAAGCTTGCTACGGACCCTTGCTGCCAGTTCTTCGCTAAACGCCATTTTCCGAACCTCCTCCCCCAAAAAAACCACAATTCCTGAAAGCTCATTATTACGGGCCTTTGGTAAAAATACAGCCTTTCAGCATAGTTTCACCAGCAAACTAGCGCTGTCTCAGCGACGGTTCGCTGACTGTAAAGCCTTTCTGACTGCGGCCCGCTGATTGCTTCGTTGCTCTATGCCTCGCAAAATTTCCATCGCCGCAGCTCTGCTTGCACTGCAGGTCTCAGCCTTCCTGACACCCACAGTCACCGCATCCACTATCGATTTCAGTACCTGTCGTATTGGAGCCATGCCGGCGTCAGTTCCGGCTGAGTGCGCATCTGTTGAGGTACCGTTTACCTACGGGCTAGTACCGGAGAACACGCAGACATCAGGCAAGGCACAGCCGCAAACCATCACTTTGTCGGTGGCGAAAATTCCGGCACGTGCCAATCAGGTGTCAGATGATCCGCTAACCCTACTTGCCGGCGGCCCGGGACAAAGCGCCACAGAAGCCTGGCCGCAAATTCAAAATGCGTTTTATCCGATACTCGCCAATCGCGATGTGTACCTGATAGATCAGCGTGGCACGGGGAAGTCTGCACGCATGGATTGCCCGTCGCTGCCAGCAGACAACGAATTAAATCGCGACCTGAAGGCTGTGCAACAGGCGGCAACTCAGTGCTACGAAGAACAGCCTCTTGCCACCCAGTGGTTTACCACCAGTGTGGCAGTGCGCGACCTTGACACCGTACGCGAGGCACTCGGCATTGAACAATGGAATCTGTACGGTGTTTCATACGGCACACGTGTCGCCCTGCACTACTTACGGCGCTACCCGCAACACACCCGCAGCGTCATTATTGATGCAGTAGTCGCACCGCAGAAACCGATCGGACCTGAAATTCCACTACATGCACAACGGTCACTGGACGCGTTGTTTGAACGATGTGAAAACGATACGGCCTGTGCTGAGGCTTTTCCTGATCTGGCAGATAAAACCGACTCACTTTTCGATTCACTCAAAAACAATCCGCGCAACGTTCAGTTTGAAAATATCTCCCTCGGTGCGCTGGATACAATGGAACTCAGTGATCAACATCTGGCAGGTACCGTGCGGTTGCTCAGCTATTCGTCGTACGGCACCTCGATTCTTCCTTCGATGCTTTACGACGCTGCCACCGATAACAACCTCGCACCATTTGCACGGCAAACCCATATGCAGATTAGCCAGCTGGACGGGTCCATGGCCACCGGCATGCACTCGGCGGTTATCTGTACTGAAGATGCACCGTTTATTGAAAGCGTGGCTGACAGGTCCGCACTACAAAATACCTACCTCGGTGACTTTCTGGTCGATGCGATGTCGGCCACCTGTAAACCATGGCCGGCCGGTGTTATTGACGATGACTTTCACGAGCCGGTCAGCAGTGAAGTGCCGGTGCTGGCATTGTCAGGTGCCGTTGACCCTATCACGCCACCGGAGTATGCAGAGCTTGCAATTCAGTCGTTAAGTAACTCGCACCATATTGTTAATCCCCATCAGGGACACACACAGGCACCACTGGGTTGTATACCGGCCATTATGTCTCAATTTGTCGACACGCCGGACCCGAGCAATCTGGCAACAGACTGCCTTAAGCGTTTGTCCCCCTCGGCCCTTTTTATCGATGCCAACGGGCCAATGCCGTGATAGAGGCAAAAGATTTAAGTAAAACGTTTGTCGGCATCCCCGGACAACCGAATAGAAAAGTGGTGGCTGTCGAGTCGGTGAGTTTCTTTGCCGGTGACGGTCAGATAAC
>CAYZVB010000030.1:7332-20466 GCA_964481315.1 uncultured Granulosicoccaceae bacterium | reverse complement strand
GGGCTACTCGGGCCCAACGGTGCGGGTAAGTCCACAACCTTACGCATGCTCGCGACACTGCTGAAGCCGGATACGGGTGACGCCATCATCGACGGGCACTCTGTCACCCGCGATGTTCTGGCGGTGCGGCAACATCTGGGCTTCATGCCACACAACGCAGGTATTTACCCGCGCCTGACCACACGCGAAAACATCAGATACTACGCACGGTTATGTGGTATGGACGCAGCTACCACAGAAACCCGCGTTAATGAATTAATTGAACTGCTGGATATGGCGAAGTTTGCCGACCGTCGATGTGCCGGTTTTTCACAGGGGCAGAAAACCAAAGTTGCACTGGCAAGAGCACTGGTACACAGACCGCAAACAATACTGCTTGACGAGCCGACCAACGGACTCGACGTGATGGCCACCCGCGGCCTGCGTGTCATTATTCGCGAACTTGCGAACCAGGGTCACTGCATTGTGTTTTCCAGCCACATCATGCAGGAGGTTGCGGCACTGTGCGATGAAATAGCCATTATCTCCAGCGGGAACATATCAATGACGGGATCATTGAATACGTTACTAAACACCACCGGACAACAATCACTTGAGGACGCCTTTGTGGTTGCCATTGGAGGTGAGTTGTAATGGTTGTTGTGATGCTGTGGAAAGAAATTGTCGATAACCTGCGTGACCGACAAACACTCTTCTATGCATTGTTGTTTGGCCCGGTACTGCTGCCGCTACTGATTGGCGGTGGTTTGGTGGCCAGCCTGAAACAGGCAACAGTCAGTTTTGATCAGCCTTCCCCGGTTGCGGTCAGTTTCAGTGAACGCGCGCCAAACCTGATGGAGTTTTTACGCGCAAACAATATGGATGTCGAACCGGCACCTGACGATATTGAAGGCAGTGTGCGCAGCGGCGATGTCGCCGTTGTGCTGGAAGTACCCGAAGATTACGCAAGTGCACTGCGCAGCGGCAAGCCGGCACCATTGATTATTCATGTGAACGACGGCGACAAGCACTCTGCGAAAGAATCACGCAAGTTGCACACGCTACTGAATGCGTACGCGCAAACAATTAACGCACTGCGCATGCAACACCGCGGCATTGATCCGTCCGTGTTTAACAGTATTAGCATCCAGCTACAGGATGTGTCGTCCAATGGTTTTCGCGGCCAGATTCTGGCATCCATACTACCGTTTCTGCTTATAGTGGCGATGGTGATGGGCGGTTTTTATCTGGCCATCGATACCACGGCCGGAGAACGTGAGCGACAGTCACTCGAACCACTGCTGAGTCTGCCAATGTCGCGCTATAAACTGGTGCTGGGCAAGTATCTGGCGGTGCTGACATTCGTCGGTCTGTCAAGCATTCTAACGGCAATCAGTTTGTACCTGGTGTTCCGGTTTCTGTCACCGGAAGCGGCAGGTGGCGTATTGAGCTTTGACGGGCCGACCATATTCACTGCATGGTTGCTGGCCAGTCCGTTGATATTTTTCATCTCCGCGGTATTAATGACAGTTGCCGCCAGCACCCAAAGCACCAAAGAAGCACAGACCTATCTGGGCCTGTTGATGGTCTTTCCGATGGCACCGTTTTTCATTCTGCAATTTGTCAATATCAAGTCCGCAAGCTTAACCATGGCGCTGCCGATGCTGAGTCAGTATCAGCTGCTTGAACGCGTTGTCTTGCAGGACAGCCTAAACCCCGTGCATATCGCACTGTCGGTGGGCGGGACACTGCTTGCGGCAGCTTTGCTATACCTCGGTGCAGTCAAGCTCTATTCAAGAGAAAAAATATTGTAGTGCAGACCACCCAGGGTCAGTCCGAAATTTTTATTTTACTGCCGTAGCATCCATTCGCACAATTCAACTAACTGCAGCTGAGCCGGGTTGTTACGACATTCACACAGCCATTGTGATCCACTTCATTTAATTGGTCTGTGAAGGATTTTTCCGAAATCCATCACACTGGTACCCTGCACACGGCCACATTTCTCCGCGAAAACCAGACACGGTTAACGCTGCTTTTGGGAACTACTCCTTTCATTACAAAGGTCGAGCTAACAACTTATTATTTAATACTTTTTTACCATCTGATTTTTGCAAAACTGAACACGGTTTTCCGTTCAATTACGTGGATACCCATGCCGATACTCCAGCCCGTCCCGGGGGATATCACAGTTCTCCACAGGATAGTGAATCAACACGCAAGTTGTTCAACCTGGAAGGTAGTGTCACTTGAAAAAATCATACACCAACGCTTTTCTCACAGCCTGTTCAGTAACTGTATTACTGTCTGCATGTGGCAGCGAAAGCACTAGCAATGTAGTTAACACCAATGCTGAAGAGCCTGCTCTGGCCGCAGCAACCGAACAAAACACGAATGTCAGTCTAAGCACGACAGAGCTCGCAGTACCACAACAGTTCGACTGGTCGAACAACAACACGGTAGCGCTCGAGCTTTCACTAATGGACGCACAAGGCGAAATTGCCGCTGGCACCGGCGTAACAGTATACGCCATGCCCGATTCCTTTGAAGCCGCTGACAATGAAGTACCATCAGACGCCGATTTATTGTTAGCAACAAAGCTGTACACCGGTGTATCAGACAGCAACGGCAGGGTTAAAACTGAACTTCAGGCACCGGGGCATGCGATAAGTGCCGCCAGTATGTATGTTAAAACCAATCTACTGGGTATCGCCAACAGCGCTATGGTACCCATAACGGTCAGCAACAACGGCAACAGAATAGCTACATGGGAGTTTGGCCCGCAGTCTTCTGAAAATACAAACGACGAAGTAGATCCGAATAACCTTGATGGCGGGCTGGTACAAGACGATGGCAGCAATGTGCTGTTCAACGACCAGGCTTCACTTGACTACTACCTGAAACCCTTCAACAGGTACTACCACTGGTATTACGGACATATGCCGGCCACCCGACGCCAGGCCTGCGATGTCGTCGATGCCAACGGGCCAACACTGTGTACCTCTGCCGTCTCACGTGAACAGCTGAACAAACTGACCGAGATCATTGCAGAAGGTCAGACCCCACCGCAAAAGTACATGCAGGCAGATAACAAGATAAGCAACCTTGTATTCAACGCGAAAGCAAACGTGGTCGTTACTTTCCTGCATGAGGGTGCCGGTTACCGCAACAGCTTCGGCTTCTTCACGTTCAACTCTGCAGCCGAACCAGCCAGCACAACAGAACTGGAAACAAAAATCCTGTTCCCCAACACCTCTTATCGCGGCGGTGGCGGATACCTCTATTCAGGTGATTCTGTAGCACTTGGCGAATTCGACCCTTCACTCGGCAACGATTCGATCGGTTTTTGGGTCGCAGCCGACGGCTGGTCACAAAACCGGGGCTTCGGCTCGGCAGACAATCACTTCTACTCAGTTGATGCGCTGAACCCTGAACACGACGAAACCGATCGCAAGCATATGCTGCTGATTGCCGGAAACATTAACGAAGCCACCAATACACAGCGGTTGTGGGTGGCAGTAGAAGACATCAACTTCGACTCCGGCCACAGTGACAGAGATTACAATGATCTGATCATGCAAATCGATGTCTATCCGGCTGATGCGCTGGCGTTTGGCAATCAGATTCCCGATACCAGCGATGAAGCACTGGCACCACCGGATGCAGATAATGACGGTGTAATTGCTTCAGAAGACATTGACGACAACGACCCGCAACGTGCATTTGAACGATACTATCCCGGTGAAAATACCTGGGGTACGCTGCTGGCAGAAGACAACTGGCCTCTGCTGGGTGACTTCGACATGAATGATATGGTGGTTCGCTACCGCACACGCGAAGTCTATGACGGCGCCAAGCAGGTAAAAGATATCACCATCGAGTATCGCCTTGAAGCACGAGGAGCTGCATTCCACAACGGCTTTGCGGTTTCACTGGGTGATCAGGTGTTTGCCGACAACGTAGAGCTTGCCGAGCTCAACGGTGAAACTGTTGAACCACTCACTGACTCTTCGTATTTGTCCTACGAAATATTCAACGACAGCTGGGCTTACACGTATCACGGTGGTGAGCAGTGCTGGACGTATAACACCATGTCCGACTGCCCTTCTCACCCTTCTACAGACTTTAAACTCGATCTGACTTTTGCTAACCCGGTACCGCAGACCCAGATGCTTAAAGCACCGTACAATCCTTTTTTGTTTGCTCACAAGATCGGCTCGAATGTCAATGGCTACACACGCACCAACGCTTTAACTTCCGACTACTACTCGGAGAACGGTGTGGTTAAGGACATTGAAATTCATCTGCCTTACATGCCACCGACACAGGGTCAGGATGTCAGTATGTTTGGTACCGGTGACGACTGGACCGACGGTGTAGAGCGATTCTATGTATCTGAGAACAACCTGCCGTGGATTATCGATGTTCCGGATCACATTGACTACCCGGAAGAGTTTGTCGACATCAGTGTGGCCTACCCTGAATTTTCAGCGTGGGTGCAAAGTGGCGGCACAGAAAGCAAGGACTGGTACCGCTACAAAGCAGAAGATGCTGCCACCATTTACCAGGTAGTGGAAGATACCGGTGCAGCAACTCTGCCACTGGCTAACGGCATAGTGGTTAGCGACAACTTTCAGGACCAGCAGTATGTTCCATTTAACCTGCAGGTGCGAAACACCACAGGCTCAACAGTTAAGTGGGAAGCGCTGGTTGAGAACGTCAGCTACGAAACCATTCCCAACCTCAACCTGAATGGTGCAACCCTGCAAACCACCGACAATGGCGACGGTACCTGGACACATCTGTTCAGTGGTACTACAGCTGCCTATCAGAACAAAGTGATGAGAGGTGGTGTGGTTGAACCGTACGGCAACGGGTCGGGCTTAAGCCTCTACGCTGAATAAAGCACATACAGCGCAGACCGTAAAAGTGAAGTAATAAGCCGGGCCTTGTGCCCGGCTTTTTTATGTGCGATTGCTTTGTTCTTTAACCCCGTTCGACTTTGCAGTTAAAACAGCCGGGACCGGCATTGTGAACATGCAGGTAACTGACAGCCGTGTTACTAAACTGCTGTACAATGGCCGCTTCCAGCTTCTTACCATCGACCGTGTCAGCTTCAATCATCAGGTTTTTGTCAGAGTAACCCCGGAGCGACAATGTACGGTGGCGCAGCATTTCCGGAATTTCATTAATTTCAGGGCTTGCTGTTGTGGATAACTCACGAACAAATATTGGACCCGACGCCCGATAAGGGCTATTAACCGGCAGGTGCTCGAACGACAACGCCAGCACCTTCTCACCAACCGCTGCATCGGTCAGAGACACCCGGCACGGGTAGCAGGGACACTGATCGGAATTAAAAAGATATGCACCGCTGGCAGCCAGTTCAGCTTCCGTCATCGAAAAGAAACAACTAAAATTAGTTTTTTGTAGTGCCTTAATTTGAAAATTGATGTTCATCCGATTGCCTTAAGTGAAATTATCAAAACAGCAACGCTATCCCGAACAATTGGATACCGGCTGCTGAATACAACATCACTATAATTTCATTGAGGCTTTAAGGCTGCACGCTTTCCTGCGATCTTTCAGTCACTACAGTGCAGGCACACAGAGTCAAATATTATCAGTCGAAAATATCTTCAATTTCATCTTTAACCTTTTCAAACCAGTACTTGACGGTGCTTTTGCGTTTTTTGCTTTTTCCGGACTTCTCGTATTTGCGCTTTCGAGACGATTTTTTGTTTTTGTAGTCTTTTCGGTTTTTATCGCGATATTTTTTCTCATCGCTTCGAGACTGCGGGATTGCAGGCTGAATCTTTGATTGTTCCGGTTGCCTTTGCGGCTGTAATGGCGGTTGTATGGATTGCTGCACAGGTGGCTGTACAATTTCTACATCTTTGTTTGCAGCACCGCAGGCCGAACACACCAGCCGGAATCGCTCACCTTCCGCCAATCGGATCAATTCCTGGTTTCCACAATACTTGCAGGTAATGATTTTTGTGGCCACGTTGAACCTTGCCTTGTTTTCGTTACTTACCGACAGCCGTCTGCCTGTTTTTCTTTAATATGGGGATTGGCTGTCGAATCAGAAGCCCGGGCAATCACTTACCAGTGGCTAAATTTATCATCTTAATTAAAGCACAGGCAGCACCAAATCCGTTGTCAATATTGACCGTCACCACACCCGGTGAGCAGGTAGCAAGCGCACTGCCCAGCGCCGCCCTGCCACCGCTGGCAACGCCATAGCCATTGGAAGTCGGCACCGCAACAACGACACCTTTCACAAGGCCTGCCAGCACCGGAAACAACGCGCCTTCCATACCTGCGACTGCAATAATCACCGGCGCTGCCTGCAGGCGATCCAGTTTGTCTGTCAGTCGCCACAGTCCGGCGACGCCGCAATCGGCAATAACCAGTACATCAAGCCCGTTGAAGCGTAGCGTCTGACGTGCTTCAGTTGCGACTTTCATATCGGAACTGCCGGCTGTAACGATCAAACAATCTGACATCACCGGTGCAACCAGACCATTATTCAAAATTGCGGTACCGGATTGTTCATCGGGCTCAAGGTTGTCAAACACACCTGTGCAGGCCTGCATAACGTCTGCAGACATTCTGGTCAGTAACACAGATGCTTTGCGATCATTGGCCTGAGTTAATATGTTTGTAATCTGCGCTACCGACTTACCTTCACACAATACTGCTTCGGCAACACCGGTACGCTGCTGGCGGCTCCAGTCAAACTCAACATCCTGCACGTTGCACCTGCATGGTTTTTATAAACGCACTGCCTTTGACGTATTTTTCGAATCCGGTAAACGTTTTGCCCGCAGCCTGGCAAAGCGCATCTACCTGCGCATTGGCATCGGAGCGCAGCGGTGTTTGTTTGAAAATTGCACTGTCTGACGGTAACTGCACCGTGACGCCGCGCTTAAAGATCCGGCAACGGATGTCACCCGGCTCAGTCATTCGGGTCAATAGTTTCTCAACCTGATAAATCAGACTAAGGTCATTCGCGTTGATTGAAATACCGGTTTCTACCCGGCTTGAAAGACACGGTGCAGCAGGCAGCTCGGAAAGCGTTCCAAGACCTTCAAGACGTGCGATTTCTCTGATGGTTTCTTTACTAACACCAGCTTCGACATAGGGCTGCCACACATTGTGTTCAGATGCTGCCTCAAGACCCGGCCTGAAGTCACCCAGATCATCAGTGTTGGTGCCGGTAGCAATAGTTGCCGCACCACTGATTTCTTTGCAGACTTCAATGGCATTAAACAAACTGTTTTTACAGTAGTAACAGCGGTTATGCGGGTTGTTAACATAATTGCTGTCTTCAAATTCAAGTGCATCGATCTCACGAAGCTGCCACCCGGATTTTTCGGCAAGCGTACGACAGCGCTCTGTCGCCTCGGCGGGTACCGCCGCAGAGACTGCATGCATCGCAATAGTGGGTTGCGTTCGCACTGAAGCGGCGACAGCCATCAGCGTAAGACTGTCAATGCCACCGCTAAGCGCAATATACAAAGGCCCTTCGCGGCACTCAAGCAAACGGCGCAGTGACTGGTAAGCATTAGTCATCGGCTGCACTGCGTTCTATTTTCTGTGCCAGTGTTCGTCGGTTGCGCAACGTTTCAACAACCGCCAACTCACTGCTTTCAATTTTTGCGGTGTGCACTGAATCGGGGCGTGTGGCGATTTTTACCGCTTTGCCATCAACCATCTTGTGACTGCGCTGAAGTACTTTACGCTGCACATCGCAATAACGAACACCGAGTGTGGTGGTTTGATTAAAGCACTGATTGATTATTGATTCAGCAGCATGTGGTTCAACCAGCAGCCTGACACCGGTCGCAGGGCGGCCTTTTTTCCCCTGCATGGCAATAGTAGTTGCATCAAGCACGTGGTGCTGCTCGCGCAGTACATCAAGCGATAGGGCGATTTCTTCACCGGTCATATCATCGACTTCAAAAGCAAGTTGCGTCACCAGATCAGTGCTACAGGTGGTGCTGTCGCCGGCGGCGAACACACAGACGCGAAAGATATTGGCACGGTCGGCTATTTTTCTGGTGCCGCACCCTACACCAACCGCAGACAAAGCGGCAGGCGCTTCCGATGCCAGCAGCCGCGACGGTGATAGGTACGCAATAATGGCAGCACCGGTTGGCGTTACGCGCTCTCCGGACTGACCGTCGTCAATCCAGTCTGCGCCGGTTAGCAGATGCACGGTGGCCGGTGCAGGCAGCGGTATATCTCCATGCGCTGTCGTTACCGTGCCGCCACCCAGTGGCAGTGGCCCGATACGCCAGTGCGGACACTGCAACCGCGAGATGATACTGGCAGCGGCAAGTATGTCGACCATTGAATCCCAGTCGGCCACTTCATGAAAGTGCACTGTATCTACAGTTTTGCCATGTACCGCTGCCTCTGCTTCAGCCAGTAACCGGTATATGCCAACGGCTGTGGTGACAACATCGGGATCGAGTGTTTTGCTGTTTAAAAACTCACTGACCGCAGGCAATGTACGCGGAGGCTTAACACTGGTGTTTTGCTGTACCGAGAAATGCCGGG
This sequence comes from uncultured Granulosicoccaceae bacterium, assembly GCA_964481315.1. Classification (GTDB taxonomy): domain Bacteria; phylum Pseudomonadota; class Gammaproteobacteria; order Granulosicoccales; family Granulosicoccaceae. The sequence goes on along the minus strand of CAYZVB010000030.1, from coordinate 11,919 downwards.
CGTACAAACTGTGCGAAGTTGTAGAGGTGAGGCCGGCGGTTAAGCCTTCTATACCAAGTAACGCAAGATCACTAACAAAGTGCCGGTAAAGCGGTGGAAAGGCATCAAACAGGGCCGCGGCAAACATATCCCCGGCAACACCACCAATCGGCTGGCAATCGATACGTTGCGGTTTTTTATCGCTGCCGCTATCAGTGTTGGTCATGCTGAAAAAGGCACCACATAAGGACCCTCGGGAATCACAGCCAGTGAATTATCCTGTTGGGTTGCCAGACTATCGGCAATGGCATGATCGACGTTGTCGACCGTGTCGACACCGGTGCAGGCACTAAGCGATGCATTTAAATTGGGCGCGAACAGTTTTATACGCCCAACCCGCATTGGCTTTAGCTGCATTTCGGTTTGCCATTCATCAACGTCTGCAAGGCGCTTTTGCTGCAGTGTTTCCAGGAACGCATCAACACCCAGTGACACAAGGTTTTTCTGTGCCTGCAAAAACTCATCAGATCCGAACCCCTCGGAACATTCGGAAACAATAATCAGATCGCCACCGGGTTCGAGGATATCAAGCGGTGTGACCATACCTTTAACGGTTTGATAGTAAGTTTTGTCGAGCGGGTAACCGGCCGAGCTGGTGAGTACCGTTTTGAATTTCCGCCCGACCGTCACTTCGCAACTCTGGCGTGCAAATTCAACGGCCTGCATGTGGCTTTGGATGACTTCACCAAAAGACACAAACGCCAGATTGCGATGCTCATCAATGACTGTGTTCAGACTTAAAACAGGGCCTTTGAGCATTTGAACAATTTCAAGTTGCGTTTCATGCAATGGGTTATTGTCGAGATTGCATGAAGTCGCAAACGGGCTTTCCATAAAACGCGCACTGTGGAAAGTCCGGATGGTTTCGTGATGCGCCACACCGGGTGCAATAACTTTGCGACCACCGGAATAGCCCGCCATAAAGTGCGGTTCAACCAGACCGGTGGCAATTTTAATATCTGCTTCAACAAACGACCGGTTAAGCCCAACCGGTACCTGATGCTTTGCCGTCACTCCGAGTGATACACAGTCTTCTTCATTACGTGCATAGTGGTTTTCAACTGCAACGTTTTGCTGAACCCACGGATCACCAATCAGCTCTTCCAGCTCGTCACCCAGATTTGGCCGGTGCAATCCGGTAGCAACCAGCACCGTGATGCGTTGTTTCGGCACGCCTGCGCCGATGAGCCGTTCAATCAGCGGCCTGAGGAAAAGGTGATTCGGCACCGGACGGGTGATATCGCAAATAAGAATACAGGCACTGCCGGCGTTGCCTGCAAGTACATCCAGAGGCTTTGTGCCGACCGGGTTGTCGAGCGCACTTTGCAGCAGCGCCACCGGATCATCGGCGACCGGCATGTCCGGTTTACGTATCACGGTGGGCACTGCAGTTTCGGGCAGTGATACATCGAGCCCGTCATGCCCGTAGGCCAGTTGGATTTTCATTAGCGCAACCCGTTTAGTGTTAGCGCCAAGTGTACATTCTTGTTCAAGCTGCTGTAAAAAAACGCAGAATAATCCCCCGTTTATCCACACAGAATAGGAACATTGCGAATTGCCACTCGCATTTTTGCCACCATTTTCCTTTTGTTTCGCGGACGCTGGCCATATATCGACTTTATTGTTTTAATGGAAAAAAACACAGATCAAACCGCCCCCCATGAACACCAGTAATACGCCACAGAATAAGCCCAAGTCTGCACCACCGACGCAGGCAGTTACCGCAATCCGCCACTGGAACGACCGGTTGTTTTCGTTTCGGGTAACCAGGCCCGAAAGCCTGCGGTTTCGTTCGGGTGAGTTCACCATGATTGGCCTGCCGCAGGAAAACGGCAAACCGTTACAGCGCGCCTATTCAATTGCCAGCCCGGCCTGGGATGAGGAGCTTGAGTTCTATTCCATTAAGGTGCAGGACGGCCCGCTTACGTCGAAGCTAAAAAACATTAAAGTGGGCGATCAGATCATTGTGCAGCCGAAGCCGGTCGGCAGCCTGGTGCTCGACGCACTGCTGCCAGGCAAGCGTCTGTATTTGTTTGCAACAGGTACCGGTGTCGCTCCGTTTGCGTCACTTATTCGCGACCCGGAGCTGTATCAGCGTTTTGACCAGATCATTCTCACGCATACCTGCAGGCATATTGACGAGCTAGGCTATAGTCGCGACCTGATCGACAATCTCCCAGACGACCCATTGATTGGGGAATATGTGAAGGACAAAGTCCACTACTACCCGTCGATCACACAGGAAGACTTTACCCCCCGCGGCCGCATTACCCATCTGATTGAAAGCGGACAATTGTTTGAAGATTTAGGCGTACCACCGCTTTCGGATAGCACCGATCGGGTGATGATTTGCGGCTCTATGGGGCTTAACAAAGACATGAAAGCCATTTGCGAGGCGCACGGACTGGTTGAAGGTTCAAACAGCAGACCGGGGCATTTTGTGATGGAAAAAGCCTTCGTCGGCTGACACGCGCCCGCCACAACAATTTCGGATAACGCAGTCGCGGTTGAACCAATCGCTTCAACCCATACTCTTATTGTTAGCGGGAGCAATTGCTGCCCGCATACTTACATCAAACCCATCCGGAGTTTAATTGCCAATGAAACGACGTCAGTTTCTGGCCATTTCCGCGCTTGCACCATTTGCCGGTATTGCACTGGCCGACGGTGCAAACTACGTGGAATACACTCGCGAGGCCTACGAGCAGGCCGTAGCGAGTGGTGAGCCGTTTTTGCTCGAATTCACGTCCACGTGGTGAGGGACCTGCCGAGCTCAAAAGCGCACCGTGAGTGCACTAATAGACGGTAACCCTGCCTACCAGGCTGTGAAATTAATCAGAGTTGACTGGGATCAGTTCGGTCAATCGGAAATTGTTTCCGAGCTGAAGATTCCGCGACGCTCTACCCTTGTGATGTTTAAAGACGGCGCTGAGATCGGACGCGTTGTGGCACAAACCGCCGCCTCTGCCATCGAGCCGCTGTTTGTCGACGCAATTAGTTAGTCTGTGAGCGGATCGGGGGTAATCCTCCCGGTCCGTTTTAATAGCGGGTTGCAATAAAAACCCCGAGCGCCGCCACCGCCATTCCCAGCCACGCCAGTGGCGGCATGAGTTCGCCAAGCAGCAGCCATGCAATCAATGCAGCAATGGGTGGTACCAGATACAGCAGTGCCGATACCCGACTTACCTCACCGGCCCTGATCATCGCCAGCAGCAACCCGACAGCGATCACTGAATTCCCAATCACCAGATAAGCCAGTGCTGCAACGAATTCACCTGTCCACTCAACTTCCCGTGTTTCAAACAAAAACACCAGTGGCAGAATACCGAGTAACCCAACCCCGTAGCCAATCAGATTTGCCACCACCGGATGATGCGACACACCGTGGCGTTTCTCCCATAACGACCCGACAGTAATGCCGCACAAGGCAAAAAAAGCACAGGTAAAACCGAACAGTGATGGCGGCTCGATGGACGAACGCGACGTGATCACCACCGCCACGCCGACCAGTCCCAGAGCCAGACCGCCGTAGCGCTGCCAGGTAATTTGTTCACCGGTCCAGGATGGTGCAATTAATCCGACCAGCACAGGTTGCAGCGACATAATCAGCGCCAGTGTGCCCGCCGCAATACCGGCCGCAAAGCCAAGATACGACAAACCGAAGTACACGCTCTGCAATAAAAACCCGACAATCGCCAGGTGCATCCATTCACTGCGCCGGGTGGGCAACGGTGGACGAAGAACAACAAATAACACCGCCATAATCACTACCACACTGGCAAAACGAATAGCCAGAAAGGTCAGCGGTTCGGCGTACTGAAGCCCGAGCTTAGCAGTTGCATAGCCACCCGACCAAAGACCCAGAAAGATCACCGGTGCGAAAGCGAGCCATCGATTTTGCGTCAAGAGAAATCCGGAAATCTGCCAGGTCAGTACATACTTTAACTGAACAGGTACGTTGGAGGATTATTAGTTTGTTGCGACGCACACTGCCTGCTGAATGTCCTGCAGGAACAGGAATTTTTTCGATGCCACTTGCTATGATTCAGGCATGACCAATCAATCGCCGGACCAGCTGGTTACAAACGATAACTGGAGTGACCTGTCGCAGCACTTCCCACTGCCGGATATCGACTTCAATACACTCTATGCCTATCGATTGCAGCGCATAAAAGACCAGCTGCACCGTGCCAATGCTGCCTGCTGTATGCTGGTTAACCCGATTTCGCTGCGCTACGCAGTCGACTATCGAACCTACGGGTTGTTTCAGTCACACATACCTACCACCTATCTTTTAATTCCGCAGGAAGGCCCGGTGGTGCTTTACGGCGCTTACGGCACTGCACCCGGAGTCGACCGCGTAGAGACCGGACACGCGATTTCATATTTCGACGGTGGTGCTGAACTATCTGATGCTGCCGCAGCGGTGGCCGCTGATATGAAAGATTATCTGTCCGAGCTTGGCACCGACAATCGTCGTGTGGCCGTGGAATATGTCAATCCCGGTTTAACCCGGGCACTGCAGGCTGCCGGTCTTGAAGTGATCGA
>CAYZVB010000030.1:5862-7322 GCA_964481315.1 uncultured Granulosicoccaceae bacterium | reverse complement strand
GTGTGGCCATATCCGAACACGCCAGAGTGATCAAGTCTGCAGAAGAAATCTCGTGTATGCGCTGGGCAATTAAGGTTGCCGAGCACGGCATTACAAAGATGCAGCAGGCCATCAGGCCCGGCGTTTCAGAGCTGCAATTATGGGCGTTGTTAAACTATACCAACCTTGCCAACAACGGTGACTGGCACGAAGGACGAATGCTCGCCTCAGGCCCGCGCATCAATCCTTGGTTGCAGGAAGCTTCTGCACGAAAAGTAGAAGCAGGTGATCTGGTCGGTTTCGATACCGACATGGTTGGCCCCTACGGTTACTTTGCCGATATCTCTCGCACTATGCACTGTGGTCCCGGTGCACCAACTAAAAGGCAGCGCGCGCTGTATCAAACCGCGGTTGCTGAAATAGAACACAATCTGCAACTGGTTAAACCGGGTATCACACTCAAGCAGTTTCAGGAACAGGCCTGGCCAATTCCAGAAGAGTTTCAACAGAATGCATATACCTGTATTTGTCATGCAGTAGGTATGTGTGACGAGTACCCTCGAATTAACCCCGCACATCGCGGCCCAACGCCTTACGACGATACCATTGAGCCCGGCATGGTGCTGTGTATTGAAAGTTATATCGGTGCCGTCGGTGAACGCGATGGTGTAAAACTCGAACAGCAGGTACTGGTGACCGACACAGGGTACGAACTACTCTCAACTTATCCCCTGGACGATAAGTTAATGCAGTAACCGGCAGAGCAATCTGCCCTGCACTCTTTATGTGCTGCGTTTTTGATATGCCACTCGCTTAGCAGCACTGCCCCGTCTTTTGCACAGGGCCCTGAACAACGCCCTCCCAAAAATAGTTTTTTCCCCACTGATACAACGTTATTCCGCGCGCTATTCAGCCCGCTAACCCCCTGATTTATATGGGCGTTTACAATTATCACGGTACTGTTATGCGTTGTTAGAAAATCGTTACCAGCCATAGCCGAACCAAGTGGTGATTGACCACTCTTACTCCCTGAACGCTGAAGATTCAGCTTCGTTAAAAATAAAACACTTAACTTAAACGGGATACACAACATGAAACTTTTAAACACTAAAACCCTCGCTGCACTTGCTCTGACTGGTGCGATGTCTATCGGTACTGCTTCTGCCATGGGCCTGAACATCGGTACTAAACCAGTTAATCAGATCGTCGGTGTCAGCAGCGCTACATTGTCTGTCACAGTAAACGACGGTGTTGCCACTTTGTTTGGTACTACTGAGTCAGGTGCCGAAGCTGCACTGGCTGAAAACAAAGTCGCACAAATGGACGGTGTTGACCGAGTGATCAACCTCGTTACCTGGAACTAACTTCACACTTAACTTCTCACTACCTAACTATTTAAAAAAGGAATACATCATGAAAATCGTAAACACTAAAACGCTTGCTGCACTTGCTCTGGTCAGTGCGATGTCTGTCGGTACTGC
>CAYZVB010000030.1:0-5762 GCA_964481315.1 uncultured Granulosicoccaceae bacterium | reverse complement strand
GTTGCCACTCTGTTTGGTACTACTGAATCCGGCGCTGAAGCGGCACTGGCTGAAACCAAAGTTGCGCAAATGGAAGGTGTCGATCGAGTGATCAACCTCGTCACCTGGAACTAGCATGCGGTTCGTTTGAGCGGGTGGTGCAGTTCGCGCCACTCGCTACAAGCATAATGCTCCATCAACTCTGACACTTCTCTTCAGTTACCCCTACCTTATAGCCGTCTTGGCCACAGTCAGGGCATTTCCTCAAACTGATCATGCTGATCAGCAATTTCAAACCAGTCAGATTTAGACCCGATAAAGATATGCCCTTTGGTTTCTATGCCCGGTGGATCATCGAGCGAGCCGGCAGGAATATTGACCATTGGTGAATTCTCAGACTTACGCGGCACTGACGAGCCGCAGCGACGGCAGAAACTGTTACCGAAACGCTCCGCCTCGGGGTGATCATAAACTTCCACATTTTCTTCACCGCGAATCCAGTGAAAGTTCTCCGGCGGTACAAATACATTGGTCGCATGTGCAGCACCCTTTACTTTGCGGCATCGACTGCAGTGACAGTACATCATTAGTTTTGCTTCACCGCTAAAGTAATACGCCACATCATCACACTGGCAACTACCGGCGGTTTCCCCCTCCACCCGGCCACTTCTATCCGGCTGATTAACGCCCTGCGTGTGTTCGGCGGAATAGCCTTCAAACTGCGGCAGATCGTCGGGAATGGTGTACCAGGACGCACCGGAGGTTGCGAAGATATGCTTTTGAGGTTTTATGCCAACGTCGCCTTCCAGCCCACCGGCAGGTACAAACGTGAAGTCCGCGCCATCAATTGTCTCCGGCAAAACAGAGCCGCAGCGATTGCAAAAGCACCGGTGAAAGTTTTCTGATGTCTGATACTTTGCAATGTTCTCCTGCCCGCTCAGCCACTCCACACCACTGGCCTGCACATAAGTGCCAAACGGCGTGCCATGAATTTTCCGGCAAATGGAGCAGTGGCAATGCATCATGCCGGTAGGCTCACTTAGCATCCGGTAAGTGACAGCACCACAAAGACAGGCACCTTTATTCATTTCCTATTACCTCCTGTTTTCGTATGATGTTATCACTATACCCGAGATGGTATGCATACTGACACCCAATGAAAACAATCGAAATTAACCACCAGCCGGTAGAGTTATTTAAACTGCTGAAATTCGAAGGGCTTTGTGACAGCGGCGGGCAGGCAAAAGCGCTGATTGCCGATGGGCATGTTGCAGTCAATGCAGAAACTGAAACCCGCAAGCGACGCAAGATAAACGCGGGGGATACCATCGAGTTTGACGGCGAGACCTACCGTGTTGTACTTCAACCGCCCGCCTCAGTGGATTCAAACGGGCAGACATAATCAAACATCGCCGGCGCGGATCGGCGTATGACAGAACAATCTGGCATTGTTTTTGGGACAACCAGCCATCGTATCGATGACGACCACAACAAAAACAATGATACACCGTCAGCTAACCGGCACTTCCAATCGCATTCAGTCAACGGACTGGCAAACTGCCGGCGCAGTTCTGCTAATCGCCTGCCGGCCGGGCCGCTTTACTGAAACACGATAAAACATGCAATATCCGATTATCTATTTGCATATTCCGAAGACTGCGGGTACCAGCTTCCGTGTCAGTGCCGCACGTTACTTCGGCGGCGACTACACACTGAACGACTACGGACCGGGCTCCGACAACACATCGGTGGAAATTCTGTCTTCGATGTATGATCAGGAAGACATCGAAGCGTTGCGCGTGCGCGGGTTAAACGCCAGATTTTTTGGTGGTCACTTCTCACTGCCCAAGTACCGGGAGGTATTTCCGCAGTCACCGGTGGTAACGTTTTTTCGCGACCCGGTTGATCGAGTGGTTTCTGAATATATTCACTTTACCAATCATCACGACTATGAAGGCACGCTGGAGGCGTTTTACAACAGCGCCAGATTTCAGAATCGACAGCACCGCAGCCTTGGCGGCGCACGACCGACCGACCTCGACTTCTTCGGTCTTACCGAACAGTACGACCTGAGCCTTAGCATGTTCAACCAGCGCTACGGCACACGTTTGGAACGCGCAGAATTAAACAAAGGTAACTACGGCACCAGCACCAAGCTAAAACCGACTGCCAAACAAATTGAAGAGATCAAACATCTCAACCAGGCAGACGTTGCGTTGTACGAAGTTGCACTGGAGCACTTCGATAAACAGGACTGCAACACACGCCTCGCCATTAGCATGGCAACGCGATACCGTGGCAACCTTGGCGGCATACAGAAAGACCACCTGTACGGGTGGATTATCGATTCACAGTCCAGTGCACCGACAGTACTCAGAATAACCGTCAACGGCGAAAGCCGGTTGAAAGTAGTCGCCGACGCCGACCGCCCGGACCTTGTGCGCAACGGCATGCACACCGACGGTAAATGCGGCTTTACCATTCCGCTGAACGACCTGGGGCTGGTGTGCCATCAGGACAGTATTTCAATCACCACCGAAGATGGCAGCTTCGAACTGATCAACAGCCCGCTGGTGGTCAACGGCTGACGCATTCACCCTCAATCGGGAAACCCGACGCGTCAGCGAGGCAGCAACATCGTTAAATCGCAGCCCGTACTAAACGTAACGAGCAACCTTACACAGATACTTCCAGAGATACTCGGCAAAGCTCCAGCGCACCTGCAGGTCGTAACTGGCATCACCCACACAGGCAAGCAGAATTGAAGCACTACCGAAGCGTATCTGTGCACAATCCCCCTGCCGGAAGATGTCCGGATGTACGTCAAACGGTGTACCGCTGGCCAGCACGTCTCGCGCTTTCTCACCGGACATGTGCAATACGGTGTAATAGTCACTGACATCAACAACCGCACTTTTACCTGCAGGTAGCTTTTCTTTCAACGCCTTCACCACTGCCGGCGCATCACTGTTGGTGCTGTGCAGCAGACGCTCGTCCGGCCCCATCCAGTACAGCGTGTTATCACCGGCATTGCCGGAAGCGACGCTAAAGCGATTTGCACCACTCACTGCGGATACACCTGCCACCGCCTCTACGGCCGCAGACATAGCATCAACGTCTCCGCGCATGCTTATTTTTGAGCAGGATGGCAATTCTGTCAAAGACAATCCTTCTATTGAGAAAGCCTGTCCATTAAGCGGGGTTTGCAATTCGACATTAGCCACGAGTTCTTTCTCCCGCCTTATCAATAAATACCGGGTCGGTCACTTCGGCCTCGACCACATCACCGTTCATCAAACGCAGTGAGACCGTATCGCCTTTGCGGTTTAAACCGTTTTTCAGTAACGCCAGCGCTATCGACCTGCCAACGTTGGGGCTCATATAACTTGACGTTACATGACCAAGTGTCTGCATTGGAGGTGCATCTTTCACCTCAGCCACGATGTGCGCACCTTCCGGCAACACTACCTGCGGATCTTTGGTTAACAAGCCGACAAACTGCGGCCGCCCTTCACTGCTGGTATCGGAACGCATGAATGAACGCTTGCCAAGAAAGTCAGGCTTGGTTTTGGAGACAATCCAGTTCATATCCATATCGAGCGGTGTAACCGTACCATCGGTGTCCTGCCCCACAATAATAAAACCTTTCTCGGCACGAATAACGTGCATCGTTTCTGTGCCGTACTGACAAAGATCATAGGCCTTACCGGCCTCAAGCAACGTTTCCCACAGCTTGCGTCCATAGCGTGCAGGCACATTGATTTCATACGCCAGTTCACCGGTAAAACTGATTCGATACACTCTTGCAGGAATGCCCGCTATGGTGCCTTCACGCATACTCATAAACGGAAATGCTTCGTTGGAGCAATCGATATCTGATATTGAGCTCAACAGATCACGCGCACGCGGACCGTTCAATGCCGCCACCGCCCACTGTTCGGTAACACTGGTGCAGTAAACGTTCATATCAGGCCATTCGGTCTGCAGCCACTCTTCAAGCCAGCCCAGTACCCGTGCCGCACCACCGGTGGTAGTGGTCATGTGGAAATGATCATCGGCAAGCCGGGTGGTCACACCGTCGTCGAAGATCATGCCGTGTTCATTGAGCATCAGGCCATAGCGGCAACGCCCGACGCCAAGATTTTTCCAGTTGTTGGTGTAAATCATTTCGAGGAATTCGGCAGCGTCTTCGCCCTGAATATCTATCTTGCCAAGCGTTGATGCATCGAGCACACCAACACTCTGACGTACCGCATAGCTCTCACGCTGCACAGCGGCATGCATATCTTCACCGGCCTGCGGGAAATACCAGGGGCGCTTCCAGTCGCCAACATCTTCAAACACCGCACCGTTCGCGACGTGACTCGCATGCATTGGCGTGTGACGTTCCTGCATAAAGAGCTCGCCCGACTCCTGACCACCGATGGCACCGAATGTCAGCGGTGTAAACGGAGGACGGAAAGTGGTGGTGCCGACTTCCGGAATTTGTGCGCCGCGAATTTCTGCCATAATCGCCAGCGCATTCAGGTTTGAAGTCTTGCCCTGGTCTGTCGCCATGCCAGTGGTGGTGTAGCGCTTTAAGTGCTCAACCGACAAATAACCTTCACGTGCCGCCAGATGAATATCTGCGGCAGTCACATCGTTTTGAAAATCATGGAAGTGCTTGGCTGAACCTTCACCGACAGGATGCACTGTTGGCACCAGCCACAGTGGTTCGATATGGCCCATGCCATCTTCTGCAACCGATGGTAATGTCGCAGCACCTGCACTGAACCCGCAGGCTTCGACTGCTTTGGCTGCCGCACCTGCACCTTCAGCCAGACAGTCAGCAGTGTTAAAGCTGCCATTGCAGGCGCCCGCAGAGTAGTTAGGGTTGATACGTTTGGCTTTTGAGGTGTCAGGCACAAACCCTTCAATTGACTGGTCGTACTGCAGCTTGCCACCGCTCTGACTATACATGTGCACAGAAGGCGTCCAGCCACCGGAATTGGCAACGATGTCACAATCAATTTCCCACGCCTGCCCCTGCACGCTTTTGCCATCAGCGGCAAGTTCCATAATGCGTACTGAAGTGATGCCCTTGCTGCCCTGCACAGAAGTGATTGCGTGACCTTTAAAGCTGCGTATGCCGGCACTTTCCAGTGCCTGCTCAAGCGCTGGCGATACCGTTGTACGGGTATCTACCATGGTCACGGTGGCACCGCTTGCTGATGCATTTATTGCGGTGGCATAGGCACTGTCATTGTTGGTAAACACAACAATGTCTTTACCGGGCATAACACCGTAGCGATTAATGTAGGTGTCAACGGCATTGGCAAGCATCACCCCGGGACGATCGTTGTCGGCGAATACCAGCGGACGCTCAATAGCACCGGCGGCAATGATGACCTGCTTTGCACGTATTTTCCAAAAACGCTGTCGTGGTTTTTCACCACCGCGGCCTGGACCCAGGTGATCGGTTACCTTTTCAACTGCGGTTAAATAGTTGTAGTCAAAATAGCCGGTTAATGTCGTGCGTGGCAGCAACGTCACCCGCGGGTTGTTTTGCAGCGCCGTGACAGTCTTGTTTTGCCATTGGCCGTAAGCATCAGACATGGGCCTACCTTGCGTCGAGCCTCCGGGCTGTGTTTGCTCATCGACCACCATCACTCTGGCACCACTGGCGGCAGCGGTTTCCGCCGCTGCAAGACCTGCGGGTCCGGCACCAATCACCAGAATGTCGCAGTGACCATAACGTGAATGATAGACATCGGGGTCGGGGTTGGTCGGGCTAACCCCGAGAC
>CAYZVB010000029.1:0-24284 GCA_964481315.1 uncultured Granulosicoccaceae bacterium | reverse complement strand
CTCAGTATTGCAATAGTGATGGAAATTTCCCGGCTACCTGCTGATGTAGCCAACGCCCGCCATATACCGATAAATGATCCATGTCTGAATACAACAGGCGGTCGTCATCGTACAACTGACTGTAGTCAGTAATCTCGGTGTACGGATCAAAGAACTCTGCACCCAGCGCTGTGACACGTTGTTTTATCGCATCGTTGTAGCCTGGGTATTTGTCGTTAACCGGTGTTGCGGGTTTTGGACAGGCGATCCCGAGTCGATTGCAGTTTTCAATTTTAGACGGGCTGAAATTCAACAATGGTGGCTGCGCCATAACGATCACCTTCTTTGAGTCGTTTTGTGCCAGCTTGACCAGCTGATCGACTTCAGCCAGAAATTCTTCGTTGTCGGCGTTCTGATCCCACCGGAATGCCAGAATCGAGATGTCTGTTCCCTGCTGCAGTGCTTTACTGTAGCTGGACTTTGTCGAGTCGCACTTCGCAGATTTGGTTGTCAGAGAGCAACCGCCGGATGCATATAATTTCATGTTCATGCCTGCGTCTGCTGCAAGCTTCGACAGTAGCTCGTAGTAGTGTTCGGCATGACTGTTTCCGTACAGCAGGATTTCCTTATCGCTGTTTTGATCGCCACCGGCGCAGCCAAGGTTTACCAGGGAAGGGCATTGGTTTTTATCGATGTGGCTGAACTGATAAGCGGTGTCTATGCTGTCGGTGCTGAGTCTGTCGGGAAGGCCCTTTTTCATCACCACACCGAATGCCAGTGCTGCCAGCGCCGCGCTGGGAATAACAAAGTACATAACCAATGCTTTAATACCAACAACATTGGAGCGCCTTAGCGGGCGTTCAACGGCATAGTAGGAAATAATGCTTAGAACAAATATTAGTCCGAGACAAATTATCTGTGCCATCAGTGGCAGGTGCAGATACGAGTCTGTGGTATTAAGAATATAACGCGTGAATGCCAGTACCGGCCAGTGAAACAAGTACAGCGAATAGGACAACAACCCGATCCACACCACTACACCGTTTTCCAACAGGCGGTTTACCCAGGTTCCTTCACTGTGAATGATAATGGCAATCGGTACGCAGGCAAGCAGCGCAGAAAATCCGGGGAATACAAATTGCCGATCAAAAAACAATAACGTTGCAACCAGTACCAGCGTTGCAATGGTAGCGACAATATTCGAACGACTTTTTTCAAAAGTACCTCGGGCATGCACGATCGCCAGTATTGAACCTACCAGCAATTCACCCATGCGCGTAAGCAGGAAGTAGTAACTCAGACCTGCAAGATTGCTGTTGCCGGACATGTATTCGGCAAGTGCAAAACTAGCCACTGCCAATACACATAAAACAACCATCAGGTTGATTTTCAGGTAGCGAATGAAAAAGATCAGAACAATCGGCAATACAAAGTAATATTGTTCTTCTACAGAAAGTGACCATGTATGCAGCATTGGCCATTCAGATGAGTCCGATGAAAAGTAGTCACCTGTTCTAAGCGCAAACTGCATGTTTGATACGAACAGCACTGCCCCGAGTATGGATATACCGGTCTTGTAGAAATCGTATGGCAGTAAAATAAAATAGGCGGCAATCAGCGTGAGTACTGCCATGAAGTAAAGCGGCGGCAGTATTCGTTTGGATCTGCGTACGTAGAAGTTTGTAAAAGTGTACTTCCGGCTCATGAGCTCGGTGTACACAATGCGGGTGATTAGATAACCCGATATCACAAAGAATATATCTACGCCAAGGTAGCCGGCGGTGAGGTAGCGCGGGTCAAGATGAAACAGCAGTACCGCTAGTACGGCAACTGCTCTGAGACCATCGATATCTTTGCGATACTTCAAATTGTGTAACGTAGTCATGCGCCACCCGTTTTGTTAGCTGTCGTCACACTGCGGCTCGGAGTTACTGCGTTCGTAAAGTATCGTAGCGAGCGTTGCAGGCCGGTGATTGGTTTTATGGGGTCAGTCAGCATAGTTGTTTTAAATCGATACAATGCGGGGCTCCAACTGCCTGACGGTGAATGCTTTATCTGGCAGCTTGTCCAGGCAGGCACTGCTGCGCGATAAACCGCCGCGCTCATCATGCCCCCGGCTTTTGCACTGCCCTGGTTACGGCCGTCACCCCTGATGATAAGAGCGTCTGCGACATGTGCTTCGGGTTAGGTACAAGAGCGGGTGTTTTGTGGCTCTGCAGTTCGATAAAATCCCGTAGTTGTTGCGCGCACGATGTCAGTTGAACGAGGTCGGGAGATTACCAATTAACCCGATTTCGGGCTGTGACCGGATGGCAATCGGTTTCGCCCGGATAACTATTTGTAACGGCAGTAAGGGCGCGGTATTAAGCAAATACAGCGAAAAGTCAGCCGCTTATGTCATAGTGCTGACCTGGTTCCTTTTGTTTCAGGGGAGTGGAATGGTGAAAAATTTATTCTTGGTGTTAATGGCGTCCGTGTTCGCACTGACAGGCTGCGCGACGAATCCGGTAACGGGTAAAAAAGAGCTTAGCTTCGTCGGCGAAGACTGGGAGCTTTCTGTTGGCAAACAACAGTATTCTCCGAGTCGTCAGTCGCAGGGCGGGGATTATCTTGCCGATCCGCAGGTCCAGGCCTATGTGAACAAAGTCGGGCAGCGACTCGCTGCGGTCAGTGATCGCAAACTGCCTTATGAATTTAAAGTGCTTAATTCCGGTGTTCCCAATGCCTGGGCGCTGCCGGGCGGAAAAATCGCGATTAACCGCGGTCTCCTGACCAAAATGAAAAGCGAGTCGGAACTGGCTGCAGTGCTTGGCCATGAGATTGTCCATGCCGCAGCCAAACATGGCGCCAAAGGAATGACACGCGGTGTGCTTCTGCAGGGTGGTTTAATGGCTGCGACTATTGCCAGCTCGGGAAAAAAGTACTCCGATCTCGCGCAAATGGGGGCAAGTGTCGGTGCACAGCTGATCAATACCCGCTACGGTCGTGATGCAGAACGAGAGTCAGATCGTTTTGGGATCGAATATATGGCGCGTGCCGGTTACGACCCGCAGGGTGCTGTCGATCTGCAGGCAACGTTTCTGGAACTATCCAAAGACAGTACCCGCGGCAAGGATTTCATTAGCGGGTTGTTTGCCAGCCACCCTCCATCTGAGGAGCGCCTGGCGACTAACCGGGCCATCGTTGCGAAATTGCCCAAAGGCGGTGAAACCAAGGTGCGCGAGTACCGGCAGAATATAGCGCGGCTGCTGCAGTCAGAACCCGCCTATGAAGCGTTCGAGGAAGCGCAGAAAGCGATTCAGGAGAAAGATCTGGCAAAAGCGCGTTCGCTGACTCAGCGAGCCATTTCCATTGAGCCTCGAGAGGGGCATTTCCATAGTCTGCTGGGTGATCTCGATAATGAACAAGGCAACTACGCCAGTGCCAGACGCAACTACGGCAAGGCAATCCAGCTCAACAATGACTTTTTCTACTATCACCTGCAGATGGGGCTGGTCAGT
Source organism: uncultured Granulosicoccaceae bacterium (assembly GCA_964481315.1). Taxonomy (GTDB): domain Bacteria; phylum Pseudomonadota; class Gammaproteobacteria; order Granulosicoccales; family Granulosicoccaceae. The sequence continues at coordinate 20,805 of CAYZVB010000029.1, read as the reverse complement.
GAGAAAGCCAGAGACTTTGCCTCTGCCGAGCGGTCGTTAACTCGCAGCCTCGAATTGCTTCCAACCGCCAATGCCTACAATGCACTGGGCAATATCGCGCGTGCCAACGGGCGGCGGGAACAGGCGGTGGCGCAATACACCAAAGCTGCCGGTCACAACAGTCCGGCCGGTAAGCAGGCGCTCGGATCACTGGTTGATCTGGATCTGGCATCCAATCCGGGGAAATACGTCGTCGCCCGTCATCAGGTAGGTAGTGACGGAGTGGTGAGAGTGCAACTGCAGAACAAGACACCGCGTAATATCCGCAATGTTGCGCTGCGCATTGTGTACCCGGATGCCAGTGGCCAAATGAAAGATGTCACCCGCACGATCAACGGCGTGCTGCCGGCTGGCAAAACAGAAGTACTGGAAGTGGTAAGGATCAACCCGAGTTTTGCTAAAAACGTGCAGTCCGGGGTTGTTGGAGCGTCCGTCGCTACCCGCTAGAAATCCTTGGCCGTCGAACTCTGTCTGCCAATATGGCAGACAAAGTGTCGGCGTCTATGCTTACCGGTGTCGTCCGTATAAAATCATCGCATGCAAATAGCCAACAACACCGTAGTGGCGTTTCACTACACGCTGACCGAAGTCGGTGGCGAATACACCGAAGATTCCCGCCAGGGCGATCCCATGTACTACCTTCACGGCCACCGGGGAGTATTGCCGGGGCTTGAAGATGCGATGCTTGGCCGTGAAAGCGGCGATCAGTTTTCGGTCACTATTGAGCCTGAGCTTGGTTATGGCCTGCGCAATGAAGCGGGAATGCAACGCGTGCCTATAAAGCACCTGATCGGGCGCAGCAAGCCGCGAGTTGGTGAGATTGTCTCTGTCAACACCCCCCGGGGTGAGGTTAGGGCGACTGTCGTCAAAGCAGGCAAGTTCAATGTCGACATCGACACCAACCATCCGCTGGCCGGCAAGACCTTGAAGTTCGATGTGGAAATACTTGAAGTCCGAGAGGCGACGATGGAAGAAGTGGCGCATCGCCACGCTCACCCGCCGAATATGCCTGATCATTAGGCTCATATAAAAAACGGCGATAGCTGTGTGCCGCGTGATGAGTGTTTTACAGACGCTCGCATCGTCTCTGAAAACGACTATACCTGTATTTATTAGAAACTGGTCCTAGCCGAAATTCGGTGCCGCGTTATAGTGTGATCCCGTGTCCGGGCACTTGCGATACATGCGCTCCGGCCAAATTGACAAACCAAGTGTAAATTACGAGCGATCACTGATGAGCGATCTTGTAGCAGACTCCCTCGATATGACGTTCCGCACGCCCACCGGCGACGCGGTCCATGCCCTGAAAGATGTGAGTTTCACTCTGAAGCAGGGAGAGCTTTTATCGGTGCTGGGGCCAAGTGGTTGCGGCAAAACCACGCTATTGAATCTGATAGCGGGTTTTTTACGGCCAACCGGTGGTCTGTTAAGTCTGAACAATAATGAAATTGATGGTCCCGGTGTTGAGCGTGGAATGGTCTTTCAGCAAGGTGCGCTGTTCGAATGGCTGACGGTTGCTGAAAACGTTAACTTCGGCCTGCGCATGAAGAAAAACGATAAGAAAGAAACAGCCAGAAAAGTTGAAGAATGGCTGGAAATTGTCGGCCTGCAGGGCTTTGGTGAAACGCCTACCTATCAGCTTTCCGGAGGCATGCAGCAACGCGTCGCACTTGCGCGGTGTCTTATTAATGACCCGGATTTGATTTTGATGGACGAACCACTCGGGGCGCTCGATGCACTGACCCGTGAAAAGATGCAGTCGCTGGTACTGAAAATCTGGAAGGAAACCGGCAAGACTATTCTCATCATTACGCACTCTGTTGAGGAAGCACTGCTGCTGGGTGAGCGATTGTTTGTGATGGCACCCAGACCGGGACGACTGCATAAAGAGTATCGCCTTCCGTTTGCCGAGATGGGACTAAACGGAGATCTGCGGGATATTAAAAACGATCCGAAGTTTGTCCATCATCGAGAGGAAATTCTGTCAATGATCTGGAATATGGAAGAAGAAATTATGGGGAAAGTACTCTAATGTTCGAAGCCATATCACAGAACCGTGGTTTGATTGTCGGCCTGATCTTTATCCTGCTGATCATTGGTTTAATCGCCGCTTATTTTTATGGTCGTCGGGTTATTCGTACTGAAAAAACCGATGCTGTATTTGGTAATCCCGAACGTGCACTGGGTGGTTGGTACTGGGTGTTTGCCGGTGTTTCGAGCATCCTTTTAATCTGGTTCTACTTTTCGTGGGACGCGGCGCGCTCGTTTTTTCCTGATGCTGCCAACGAGCTGTGTCAGGTGGCCAAAGTTGATTCTGCGATTAACCCGATGCGCTCGACCTTCCCGTTGCAGTCGAGGCTTCTAAAGGGTACGTCGCTGCTCGCCAGAGATGGCGGCCAACTTGAATTGCTGCAAAAAGATCTGCAAAGATCAGGTTTTACCGATGCAGAGAAATCCGAGTACGGTGATTTGCTGACTCAGTTGCAGGATGCGCTTTATTCAATGGCGTCTCCGGATAATCTTGATCCGGCGGTGCAGCAGCAGATCGCAGGTATCGCAGGTCGTATTGATGATGCGCGTGTACAACTTGCCGACCCCTCTTTTCCGGGAGAGCCAACTGCTGAAGACATTGAGGCTGCCAATAACCAGCCGGGCTGGGGGCAATCTACAACAGAGGTACCGAACTTTCCGGTCACTGAACGCGGACGCCGTTTTAACGCAATTGCACCTGTTGTTGCAGAAATTTCCAAAGACTTTGGCAAGGTAAGAAATACCGGTGGTCAGTTTGATCAGCGCATCGAATCAATTGGTGAGCAGATCAAAGCACTGCAGGCTAACCTTGAAGGCGCATCACTCGATAAAGATGCGTTAGAGGAACGCGAGCAGTTTCTCAAGCAGGCCAACAAGATGTTTAAGCGCATCGACGATGGGACTGTATTCCCGCCCAACGCGCTGGACTCTGTGGAACAGGCTGTCGTGATGTTTGAGGCGGAAGCTTCCAATCAGCAGGGTACGCTGAAACTGATCGACGCCATTGCAATGCCCTCCGGCACGATTGCAGCGGGTAGCACCAACTGCAGCGAGCAGGGGTCTGGTCGCTGGTTGCCCAAGCCGTCAGACACCCTCGGTACACTGGTCGATATATCGCGCCCCAGTGTCGGTTACAAAGGCATTCCAATGCTTTGGTATAAACAGAAGCCGGTTGCCGAGATGGTCGGGTTTTTTATTCCCGACTGGGTCGCCGATCTGGTTCCGGGTGAATACCCGCGTCATAACCCGGATGGGTCAATAGACGAAAACCTGAAAACCAAAGTGCTTAACATAGCGACCGGTAACTTTCCTTCAGTGTCTGTACCCATCCCCATGGGGCATATCTGGGACTCGATCATGCGCGTGGTTACCGGATTGTTCTTCGGTATATTGCTGGGTGTGCCCCTTGGCTTGTTTATGGGGCTGTCGCGATTTGCCAAGGGCTTCTTTGATCCACTGATCGAGCTTTATCGTCCGGTGCCACCACTGGCATGGGCGCCGCTGATTCTGACCATTTTCGGAATTCAGGACGACGGTAAAATATTCCTGCTGTTCATGGTGGCCTTCGCGATTATGGTGATCAGCGCGCGCACCGGTGCCACCGGCACACAGCTGTCTAAAATTCATGCAGCTCACTCACTGGGTGCATCGAGAAAGCAGATTATCCGTGAGGTGATACTGCCGAACTCACTACCCGAAATACTGACAGGTATTAGAATTTCAATCGGGGTTTGCTGGGGTACGCTGGTTGCGGCGGAAATGCTGGCCGGCACAACCGGTATCGGTTTTGTTGAGAATGTGGCGCGCAAGCAAAGCGACTACGAGATCATCTGGGTGACGATTATTCTGCTCGGCGTGCTGGGTCTGTTGTTCGATTTGATTATGCGCTGGATTATCAACCGAACTATTCCGTGGCGCGGTAAAGGTTAGTAGTCGGCCACAAAAAAGCCCGCGTTACGCGGGCTTTTTTGTGTTTTGAACAATTGCTAGATTGTTGTACCCAGCTTTTTTTCCAGATCACGAATGCTGTTCGTTGCGCTCATGTTCTGTGGAGAGATTTCCAGTACCTGCTCGAAGGCGTGAAGTGCTTTCTCTTCTTCGCCCACCTGCAGCATGATGAGTCCTATTCCCGACAGCGCGCCGAAGTGTCTCGGTTCCAGCAAAAGAGTCTGTTCAATATCGGCCAGTGACTGCTCGTAGTCACCAAGCAGGTAGTGCACTGTGGCGCGGCGATTCCACGCTTCGGCAAAGTCCGGCTCTTCATCCACCAGTTTGTTTAGTGCATTTAATGCAATGGTGTAGCGTCCGGCATTCATGGCATCGACTGCGGTGGACATTCTCTTACCGCCTTCCTCATCGTCGCGCTCGTACCATTTTTTCCAGATTTCGGTCTCAATCATGACGGCCTGCTGAGGGCTGTCTGCGGATTTTAGTTGGCCGAACAAACCAGGCAGGTTGGCGTGCTTCTGGTCTGCCTGCACCAGTGGTCAAGCCAGAGTACTGGCCAGAATACCGGTTATAAACAATGTACGTAGGCTGTGCATGCTGTTCTCTCCCCGAGCTCTGACGCAGTCAATTCCGCGCGTCATTAAGTAGGTGGCGTCCGCGTCACGAGCAAATTTATGAACTGGTTATCATAATAGACAAAGCTGACACGAAAAAAGTCCTGGCAGTGCGTTGTCCTGGCGCGTTGCAATCCGGCATCTGCCAGTGTTTACAACGCTGCATGTGCCAATTCGGTTCAATTGCTCACAGCCGGTCAGTGCGTACGATAGTGCTTTCCAGTTTCTCGATGAGAAATTCGCCCGGGTTGCGGTTGAAGTAGATCATTCGGTCAACCAGTGCCGGCACGCTGGTATCGTGCAGAATGTTTTGCCGGTGCTGAGGGCGCAGAAACTGCTGATCGGTTGCATGATCAAGAAAAGACAGCAGATTGTCGTAGAAATTGTCGATGTTCAGCAGTCCGGTAGCCTTGGTGTGCAGCTGCAATTGCTGCCAGGTACAAACCTCGATCAGCTCTTCGAGCGTGCCGATACCGCCCGGCAGGGCCAGAAAACCATCCGACATCTCGGCCATTTTTGCTTTCCTTTCATGCATGCTGCCAACCACGATCAGGTCGGTGAGGTGTTGATGGCTGATTTCGAGTTCGGTCAGGTGTTGAGGGATAACACCGTAAGCCTTGCCACCGGCGTCGAGGACGGCGTCGGCAACCGCACCCATTACCCCAATGCTGGCCCCACCGTAGACAAGCTCAATCTGCCGCTCTGCCATGCAGTGGCCGAGTTCCTTTGCGGTATCGATGTAGACCGGTTTTGCACCGGGGCTGGAACCGCAGAATACACATAGTCTTTTCATGGTTTGAATTCGCAACAGCAATAGTTAAATGGGCTGGTTAAATGGGCTGGGTCCGGCCCTGGTAGGTTGAATACAGCGCAAGTATAACAACCGCAACCATCGCCAGCGCCATCACTATATTAATGAAACGCTGGGTAGATGGTGTGAGTGCCAGCCGCTTTAAAGTAATGCCCGCTGCCAGCCACAACAGGTGTATCGGGATCCAGATTGCGTTAATCACCACAAACTTAGTCAGTGTTTCAAACAGGAAGCTCTGATTGTCGAACGCGTAGCCTGAGAACAGCGCGGTATTGACGACATAGGCTTTTGGATTGATGGCCTGCAGTAGAACCCCGTCGATTATTCCCGGTGATCTGCTCGCTTCGATGAAGCCGACCTTTGAGCCGGAAAGAGCAACCTTAAGGGCCAGCCAGAACAGGTAGCCGGCCGAAAGAAACAGCAGTACGGTTCGAAGCCACGGCACTGAAAGAATGATTGTCGCAAGCCCGGTAACCACCGCCAGTGCAACCAGGTTGGTGCCAATGAATAGCCCGGTGATGTAACGAAGCCCGGCATCTCGTCCGAATGCTGCGCCCACACCGGCGGTAGACAAAACACCTGGGCCGGGGGTTATTAGAAGCAAAAATACAGAGACTAAGAAATAGGTCATCCGACGCAACTGAATCAGTGAATAGATGCAGCATGGTACCTCAGTGTCGATCAGGCGTGTGTTGCCTCGTCATTGACGTGCCTTCTTAAAACCGGACACACCACAAAGATGCGTAACTGGTAATTCTTGATACCTGCACACTGCGGTATTGAGACACAGAGCCCAGTTGGTTCTAAAAAGTTGCAAGCGCGATGATCTGTGTGGCAAAAAACGTAAATGCCGTTAAAGCTCCTGCAGCGGCTGCCGTCAACGTAAGGTTTGTCGAGTGCATGCTGATTAATCTATGGTAAATAGTGTAAAAAGCGTTTATCCAACTGAAAAACAAACCGTTAACAGTGTATTGGCGAAGTCCTGTGAGAAATACATGTTACCGGTAGGTTTTAAACGTACAACGATGGTGCTAGCTGCTGCCTTTCTGTTGCAGGGGTGCAATGGCGGTGGTGATGACGGCGAACGACTAAGCGGCGTATTTTTGGACAGCCCGGTAAGCGGCCTGCGCTACGCTACACCCACCCAGCATGGGCTGACCGACAGTGACGGCACCTTTTACTATAAAGAAGGCGAGTCAGTCATCTTCTCTATCGGCGAGCTGGTATTCACCGAAGTGGAGGGTGCTGCAACGCTAACACCGCTTGAGCTTGCTCAGGTCGATGACATCGAAGACGAGAAGGCGGTTAACCTGCTGCGCTTATTGCAAACCGTCGACGACGATCAGGACCCCGAGAATGGCATCACTATTCCCGCATCTGCACACGAGTCGGTTACAGTGCCTCAGTTCCGCTTTGACGGTTCACTCGATGTAGAAGAGTTTCTCGATAATATTGTCGCCCAGATTCATGACGACGGTCGCGAGCTGGTAAATGAAGAGGACGCCGTCGATCATCTGATCAATACACTGAGCGTTGCTGCAGAAAGCGAGGCAGTGGCACAGGAAGCGGCTCCCCTGACTTACCTGGTTGAAGCAGGGCAGGAATATGATGGTGCGTTTCTGTCGGTGCAGGGTTCGGGGTACTCAATGAATCTTGGACAGAACTGGGAGCAAGGCACCGTTGACCAGGTTAACAATGTACTGCAGCTAAAGTCAGAGCAAAACGGTAACAGCTTTTTAACCTCTGACTACGATGAAAACAACCAGATGTTGTTCTGTATTGGCAAACGCCCTTATCCGGTTGCCGACTGCGCCGATTATGGAACGCTGTTTGTGGCGTTTGAAAATGAAAGTCTGGCTCAGGCATACACTACCGAAATAGAGGTTGCGCAGGAACCAGAGCTTGGCGCAGCAGAAGAAGAGCCGGATAACAATACCGGCATCGACACCGAAGTTGATAACTCTAGCACAACAGATACAACCGCAAATGTGGAAACACCATCCGCTGAGCAACTGGCTGTAACTGACACCGCAGATGCAGTTGGAGACACGATTACGGACAACACCCAGGACCAGACCGGGGTAGATGCAGTTGACAACGTAAGCGAACCCCCGCAGACCGACACGACGGTTACAGACAATACCGTAAGCCCTGTAGACAATGAAACACCGCAACCAACAGTTACGCAACCGCAGGCGGCGATTGTGGCAACAACCAACTGTCCATCAGGCCTTAAAGCGCCCGTACAGCTTTCTGTTTACGCCAATGAGCCTGCCGGCTGTACGTGGGATACTTTTACGTCACCGGGCTGGTCATGGACACCCGGAAGTGCCTATCAGCTAAGTGACAACTCGGTGGTGGCCTCACAGGGTGGCACCTACACCGGTGAATTTACCCACACCTGTACCGACAATGCGACTGGACAGCAACGAAGTGTTACCGCTTCCTGTGTTGTTGACGTGGAAGATGCGCCAGGCCTTGAAGACATCACAGATCTGTTTTTTGTTACCGGTCAGTCTAACGCAGCAGGACTTGAAACGGCTTATCACCCGGCGCTCGATGCACCGGACAGCAGAGTGTTTGCGTTTACCGATCTTGGCTGGCAGGTAGCCGATCTGCATCAGTACTGGGAACACAGTATTCCCGGTAATTTTTCAGCCGGTGACAATACACGATCACCTTACAACAGCATTGCGTTTCAGGTGTCGCGTGCAGTCGCACAGAAGTCTGACCGCGTGGTCGGGCTGGTAGTGTTGACGGCGCCGGGTGAGGGCATCAGCCACTGGGACTTCAACAGTGAGTTTTCGGTACAAATCAGAGAGAAGGCAACGGCTGCGCTGAATGCACTGCCAAACAAGAACGCCTTCGATGCAATGATATGGATGCAGGGTGAAACTGACTGGTTACTTGAAGGTACTGCAGACCCGGGAGCCACCGGATTTGCAGACACCACCGGTGATGAATACAAAAACTACTATCCAACGAAGCTCTTTCAACTGGTAAGCAATCTCCGGGGGGAAAGCTGGTTTAAGTTTGATGGCAGATTTATTTGTGCTGAAACGAAAAAAGCCGGGCTTAACCCTCACCTGATGGCATTGAACAGCGATGCCGATCCCTACACCGGTTGCGCCGCTGCTGCAGATCTGCCCACCAGAGCAGGCGATGCATTCGGCAACCACTTCTCGGCTCCCGGCTTACGTACACTTGGTGAAAGACTGGCGGACGTCTATTTATCGATGGATTGATGCGGCTTAAACGTCATCAATATCGGTGACTCCGCATGACCAGCGCGTATCGGTGGTTCGGTACATGGTAAAAGCTGAGCTGCCTGCATCGACCTTTACGTTACGGAATAACTCACCGATGTGACCGAGCGATAAAAATCGCTCGGCAACGTTCCACAATGCAGGTCCGGTAAACAGCGTCGGTGCAACTGCGGTTGTAGTTTCAGCGTAGGTATATGTGCCGTCGTCTGTTAGTTGCAACCAAAGAAAGCGATCAGGGTCGGCGACATAGGGTGTTGCGGAATTAGTCCGGTTCTCAGGACGGCACAGCCAGGCTGTGGTGCCGGTGGCAAAAGTGTCGCCGTCAAGTGACAACGTGAATGTCTCGCGTTGCGGAAGATAGACCGGTACTTTGGAAACAGTACCCGGAGCGGCATCGGTAAAGAAGCAACTGTGGCCGCCGGTAGCGTTCCAGCCCCATCCGGCAAACACCGTGTCCGGGTCAGCATTATCCGGACATGCTTTTATACACGTGACTGTAGCGCCGGTAATTGCACTCGACTGGCTCGAAAATGCAGTAGCATCGGTAGTCGATAGTGGCAGCAGACAAACCTCCCACTCGCCGTCTGATGCAAGTGGTTCGATAAAGCCCGGGCGACTGGTATCGCTAATAGTCAGCAGATAGCTGTCGGCCAGTATCGCTGGTGTGCCACTCGATACATCCAGTGACAACAGAGTGGTTCCGGTATCGCCGGTGACGGTGTCGGCAAGTGCCGTAACGGTGAAACTTTTAGCACCGGTCTCGGCCGCACTCCAGCTTAGCGACTGAGCACTGAGTTCGATTTCGCCAGTCGCACTGTTCTCTGCTTGTATGTCGACTGTGACCGGACTGTTTGGAGAACCGGTACGAACTACCTCTACAACAAGTGTTTGTCCTTCATCTACAGCACCTGCAGGTTCTGCAAAAGCAACCGAGCCAAATTCACTTGCGGTAGCATCGGTAATTGTAACGGTGATGCTTGATTGTCCAATAGTGGCGCCGCCGTTGGCCCCGGCCAGCGTGACGGTAAATGTCTCGGCGTTTTCCAGCGTGTTGTCTGCGATCGTTGCGATAGAAATGGTTTTATCTGCACTGTCGCCGTCCGCCCACGAAAGGGTGCCGGTTTGTGCAGTGAAGTCCTGACTGTCAGCCGTGCCGCTGCTCACGGTGTAATCGATGCTGACTGCACCGTCTGAACCGTTGCGTCTTGCTACCGTTATTTCTGCCGTGTCGCCTTCGCTGACTGTCTGGTCAGTTGTTGCCAGGGTCAGTTCGCCATTTTGCAGCTGTACTTCAGTGGTATCTGTAATTCGCACTGTGGTTTGCGCTGTGCCAAGTGTCGCTCCGCCGCGCACGCCTGACAGCAACAGATCAAAGGTCTCTGTAGGCTCGGTCAGTGCATCCTGGTTGATGGATATATTAATCTGCTTTGGCGCGGAGTCGCCGTCAGACCAGGCCAGGGTACGCGCCTCACTGACGCCGCTATAGTCTTCACCGTCGGTCGCTGTGCCGTCTGCTGTCTGGTAATCGACGGTCACCAGTCCTTCATCTCCACCCACTCTTTCTACCAGCACAGTAACGCGCTGTGCGTTTTCATCGATGGTAATGGTGCGCTCGGCAAGCTGCAGCGTGCCTCTTTGTGGTGCCGGCGTGGAGTCGCGAATGGTGATTCGTGCAAACCCGTTACCTATTGCTGCACCACCGGTGGCAGAGAACAGATTAATGCCAAAGGTCTGCTCGCCTTCAAAGTCGGTGTCGGAAAATACACTGATGTCGATCACTTTCGCGTCGCTTTCGCCATCGGCCCATGACAGCGTGCCGGCACTGTCTGCGAAATCCTGACCGGCAAATGCGGTTTCGTTGCTCAGGCGGTAGCCGACACTGATTGCGCCGTCGCTGCCGTTACTGCGCGCGACGCTAATCTGCAGCGACCCGGCGTCTTCAGATACTGCATAGCTGTCGCTGGAAAACTGCAGCACTCCCGGTGTTTCGTCGCCGTTATTGCCGCCGTCGATATTGTTTGGTGTTGAGTTGGAGTTGGCGTGGTCTGAACCGGCTTCGCGTTCTGCCAGATTGTTAAAACCATCCGAGTCATTGTCGGGAAAAGTGTACTGGTTGCGGAACAGGTTAATCGCAGTATCGTTGGTGATTTGGCGAGTGCCTGTCATCTGGGCCAGCACAATTGAATCACCGGCAACCTGTTCACTGATTTCCAGCACGTACGAGAGTTCTGTACCCGACGGGACATTGATTGTGCCGATGAACTGGTCTCCGTTACGCACCAGGGTGACGCGTTCGTCGCCAATAATGACCGTCGCGGAAACTGCCTGCTGATCAACCGCGGCAGCCTGCCGGATTCTTTCCGGCACCTGCAGGCCGATCTGCGGTCCGTCGGAATTACTGCCGGAGCATGAAGCCAGTAGCAGCAAGCCTGTGAAAACGGCAACGGGGAAAACGGCAACGGGTTTGATGAGTCGCGAAGCGTACATTAGTTACCTCCGGTACTGTCGACAGTGAAGGTGACGGTACAGCAGGTATCATCGGACTGAACGGCGCCGCCGTCTGAGCCGCCGCCGGAACCGGACAACAGGATGCCGGCGAGTACCACACCCGCCATCAGCAGCAACAGGTTAGGCTTTTTATCTGCTGTGCTGTTGTCCCTGCTTTCAGTCGAGCTACTTAACGACAGTTCACTATCCGACAGTTCAACCACAAACGGGTTGGACTGGCCGCCTTTCTGGATTCGGTTACCTTCGCTGTCTTCAGCGACAATGTAGTAATTAACCAGCGTGTCGTCGACGGTTGTGTCGACGGTGGCAAGCCATATTGACGCGGCGCTGTCGGGAGACATGTCTACCTGCTGGTACTGCTGACCGGTGCTGGTCAGGAAGAAAACAGCAGCGCTTTTCACGGCAACGTTGTCCTCGATGGCTGCAGTGATAGTCAGCATTTGACCGGCGGAGCCCTGCCGTAACGGTTCGTGACTGATGACCGGGGCGCTGATATCAAAATCGATGGCGGCCAGTGTTTGAGCCCAGCCGGTACCGATACTCGAGACCAGCATGAGTAGCGTAGACAGCCAGACAAGCCAGGTGCGGCTCGTGTTTTTTGTAGGTTTCATTGTGATTTTCTTTTACTACCAGCGGATTTTCTGCCATTCACCAGAGGATTTGGTGATACGCAACTCGTGAAGATTCCAGTTTTCTGCAGGGTAGGCAATATCGCCGTCAAAGGTTTTTAGTTCGAGAAACTCAAGTGTCGCAAAGAAGCTGTCGGTGGATTCGTCTCGGATGACGTCAGACAGCCGGGTAGTCACGTTGGCATAGTTCTGAAACACCGCGGTTAACAGGGCGTTGGTTTTTTCGCTTGAGTCGCTGAGTTCGTTTACCTTGTCCAGCTCGCCGTTTTCAAGAGCAATTTTAAGTGAATCGAGCAGGTCGGTAACAATAACGCGGTCGACATCCAGACTGTTGCCTGCAGGCACAGCGGGGATGGTTTCTATGGTGGTGCTGAGCGACGGCAGCTCGAGGTTGTCGAACAGGTTTAGTCTGCTCTCGAGCACATCAAGGCGTTCATCGCGCAAATTCATTTCACGCGCTGTTGTTAGTTTTTCCCTGGCGGACTCGAGCTGATCAAGCGCAATCAGTGTGTCGATTTGCTGAACAATATCGTCCAGAGAATTTTGTGCGTGACCGGCGAAAGCCATTGACAGACTTGCAGCCGCAACGAAATGTTTCAGCTGCAGTCGCCGTGGATTGGAGCACCTTTGGGTATTCATTCGACCATTGACTATGTTTGCGAGAGATCAATGTGTCAGTAAAGATATTGTTAGCGGAAACCGATCCCTACCCGGTAACTCACAGAACCGCCTATCACCACTTCATCGAGTGGTGTTATTCCGGATACCGACACAGCCATATTGTATCCGTTTGGTGCCTCAATGTAATCGAGAACATCTACGCCGGTGGTGGTGAGTTCCAGCTTGCGCACACCGCTGCCGATTTGCGGGTCTCCGGGCGGCAGACTTGCAATGAGTTCTGTTTTGTCAACACCATCAATCTCTGCGCTCAGGTATACCTGTAGTTCGGAGATGAAGTCCATATCGTCGAGGTTGCCGTCTTCAAGCGGATCTGAGTCTGTGCTCGGGTCGAGCTCGAGCGTGACTGACTTCAGTCTGACAAAAGTAACGAAATCGAAATTGGCGTTTTGATATGCGCTGGTGTTTTCGATATCGAGCGGAATATTAATAGGCGGTAACGTTAGCGGAATAGCCAGCCCGATGCTCGGAATAGTCTGCACGGGTATAGGCTCGTCGGCCGAAAAGCTGCCCAGCGTCGTGTCGCTGCAGGCGGAAAGCACAGCACTGGCTACAACAGCGGACATCAGGAACTTGGTAACGTTATTCATCAAACCGGATACTCCTCAGGTAAGTTGACTAACGTAGCACAGCGTTTTGCATTAATCCGCGCTGCGCGAGGGGATTAATGGATGTTTACAATTGAATGCAGAGATGCCGGACGGCATCTCTGCGGAGGGAAAGTTACTTCCAGGCGATAACCTTGCGCTGGTTCATCGTCATTACACTACGCTCGCTCTGCGGTGTATCGAGCGAAAACTCACGGTACATGGGTGGCATTGCCGGGTCTAAAAACCAGACGACTGCAACGACAGAGTCGAATTCGTTAGTGACTTCCATTCTGTGACTGAAAACACCGTCGTACATGGGGCCGCGAACTGTGCAGCTTTCGTAGTCAATGGTGTAGGCATCACCCGCGGGTGTGTACTCGGTGCAAATAGACACCGAAGCGTCAGTGTCGCGTGCGTCTTCAAGATCAAACGCAATATCGATGGTCTGCGCTGTGTCGAAAGAGAAGTCTTTCGCGACGGTCAGTGACTTGGTGTCAGAGACATCAGTCAGGTCGATTTCGACAGTTTCAGTTGCTCCTGTTGTCGATTGTGTCTCTGCAGGCTCCGGCTGTGCAGCTGCGACTTCCAACTGTTCATCCGGAGTGCTTTCGCTGCTGCATCCTGCAAGTGTTGTCAGGGAAGTTGTGATCGCTGCAATCAGTAGTTTTCTTTTCACGATATATTCCCTAGTTGTTGAAGATAAAGTTGCGGTTGGTCGCTTCAGCGTCATACCAGTGGCTGCTTTGCAGTCCACTTGACTCGGCATAAGTTGCAAACAACGGATAGGCATGACTGATATCGTGATACTCGGTTGGGTACTCCCATCGTGTTCCGATTTCCAGCGCCCATGGCAAACCGCTTTGCGTCTGGAAGTAACGGTTGTTCACCGCATCACTGGCGTCATCACCCGGTTGATCAAAAAGCGTGATATCAAAGGCTTCGGTTGGTTGCTGGTTCTTCAGGTGAATTTCGTAAGCACGACCCGGAGCAGTAAAGAAGTGACCTCCGTGCCAGGCACCTGGTGTTGCAAACAGAAACGGATCCATGACACCTGGAAGTACTACCTGCACTGGTTGTAGCATCGGAATCTGTGCTTCAAATTTCATCTGAATAGATGAACCGCAGCCATTTTCGGTACGATAAAACAGGCAGTGCTCACCGGTGCCTACATAATCCCACAAGTTGTAACTCACCATCAGAATCGCTTCTTCACGACCGGTTTCAATTGGTGCCCAGTCGACGCTTTGGCCGTTGATCTCGAAGCGAACTTCTCCATGGTTAACATCACTGTACTTGATACCCGGTAACCGTACGGCAAACCCGTTGTGGTAAGCCGCACCAACAGCTGCGATCTCACCGGAGATACCTACCTGCTTCACGCCGCGGTTGTTTTGTGAAACGGCCGTTCGCATGTATACGACGAGGTCGTTCATGTCATAGTCGCCTTCCAGCGGCCAGTTGTCTTCAAACGCCACGGTGGTCCAGCCACTTGCAGATGGATAATGGTTAACAGTCACGTCCTGTTCCTGAATTTCCACCTGATAGTCTTCTACTTCGCCATCCGGTGCACCGCCTGTCGGCTCCAGACCGGTCTGGCTTGAAAGTCTGAATCGCGACCAGGTTTTGCCAGTTGCTGCACCTGCCGGAATTTTAATGTACACGGCTTGTTGTTCACTGGTGATTGGAAGATCGTAGATTGCCTGATCTGCACCGTTGAACGAGCCGTCAGCATCAAAATCTATCCATCCGTTCAGATAACCTGAACCAGATGAATTGACCATAACAACCGCCATAGTGCCATCAACCAGTGCCGTTGCGAACTGAATGCCGTCTTCATCATCGGCGGTTTCGTTGTCGTCGTCAGAGAGCGGATAAGCCGAGCTGTCCGATTCGCCGTCTACAGAAGCGCCCAGGAACATGCCCGGGTCGCGGTCCAGTCCATGTCGCGCGCCGTTGCTGTCGAGGTAGGTGCCGTACGAATCAGGTGCATCACCGAAATCAATATTCGTAACGGCGGTGCCTGCAACTGGTGCAGTTGCGCATCGCGAACCGTCGTTAATGTTCGATGACGGACCAGATGCAAACAGCTCTGCCGTGTAGTCACCAGCGCCAATGGCTATCCGGAAGATAGAGCCATCGTTGTTACGCCCGATGTACAGATTACCGTCGGGGTCAAAGTAAGCTGCACCAAAGCCGCCGGATTGCCCGACGTTACTTAGAATTGAATGGTTGCCGGTGTCGAGATCAATTTGAAATAGCTGACCGGAACCCGATACCGCGTAGGCTAACTCGTCTGCAGGATTAATTGCCATATCGGCAACGCCCATCGACAGACTGGCACCATCAATGACTTTTGTCATCTCCAGATAGTCGGCGGCTGTTTCGTCGAGCTGCACACGGTATAGCCCGTAGCTCGCACCCTTGCGGTAGACATAGTAGTGATTGTTGGTTGGATGTACGTCGCCTACATAAAAATTCGCGAACGAAATGTTATCGACGTTAAGTGCTTCAATACTGAAATCCGAGTGCACGCGTGCAGGGCGGCCGAATTCGTAACTCCAGCCGTAGATGTATCTGTCCTGTGGATTAAACCCCAGGCCGTTGATAGATCTAATGGTGTTCATGTCTTCGGCGAGCATTCGATAGTCGCCTGTCAGAAGATCCACCGCATAGGTTTGCGAGACTGCACCCTGTGTTAAAAATGCCTGGGCGGGGCAGGTATCAAATGGAGCTGACCATGCACTCTGTGCGAACAGGAGTACAGGTACCGCGAGTAACTTTCTCACAGATAAGAATCCTTATATTCTGTTTATATTAATTCCTCTCAACCTACTGGCCAGGTTGAAAAGTGGCGGTTTCCGACCGTGTGGGGGTCGGCTGGAGCTTATAAATTCCGGTGAATAATCCGTATTTTCATAAGCTCAATAAGCATTGCGATAGAGTCACTGAAAGGCGAGACCGTCGATCTTTTATCGTGTTTCCACCTGACCGGTACTTCCGTCACTTTGCAGTTGAGTTTCTTCGCAATATGCAAGTGTTCAACATCAAAGCAGAAACCGTAGGTTTTTTGCTTTGCTGCGATTTTTCTTGCTGCTTCCCTCGTATATGCTTTAAAGCCGCATTGGCTGTCTTTCACCTCCAGCAGACGAATGAGTCTCGCAATAAAATTAAAACCACGGCTCAGGCAGGAGCGGCCGATTCCTCTGCCGCTGACGCGCGAGCCTTTTAAATGTCGAGATCCAATAACGACGTCATAGCCGCTTTGGATCTTTTCTATCAACTTTTCTATCTCGGAAATTGGTGTTGAGCAGTCGGCGTCAGTAAAAACAATGATGTCACCCTCGGCAAGCAATAGTCCTTTTGCGATTGAATATCCCTTGCCTACGTTCTTGACGTTTTCTTCCAATACTCCGATCTGTTGTGAGTTAAATTCTGATCCATATATATCTACAAATTTGACAATTTCGGTTGTCATATCGCTGCTGCCGTCATCAATGACCAGCACGTTCGAATCGTATTCCTGTTTGTCCAGATAGTCCTTTATGTCGTACAAAGACGCTGCAATACGCTCCTGTTCGTTGTAAACCGGGATAACGACGGTTACACTAAATTTTTCTGGTACTGTCATGTCCAATCCGCCTGCCGTTATTATTATTGTGCGCAGATATTGTTACTCCCAAAACAATTAGCGACAGTCCAATTGTCTTATTCCATGTAATTGTTTCCTCCAGGCCCGGCCAGTAAAAAGCACCTGCGTATACCAGCACATAGCCAAGACTGAGCAATGGGTAAGCGAAGCTCAGATCGTATTTCTTTAAGGCCAGTATCCATGCGGCCATCGCAATTGCGTAACAGCTCAGTCCAAATACAAGTAATCCGTTAGGTATAAACGTTTCCATGTGAAGCAACCCGGCCTTCATCGAAAGCTGGGCAAGCGCCCCTGCGGCAATAGCAACGATGAGCGCACAGAGACTGATCACTGTGGCGCACCTGAAAATAAAAAAGCCATGCCTGCGATGATAATCAGCGCACCAAAGATTCGGTGTGCCGGTATTTCTTCGCCAAACTTCCACTTTGCCATTAAATGCACCACGATAAAGTTTGCACTCAACAGCGGGTAGGCAACGCTGACATCCATGTTGTTCAGTACCAGTAGCCACAAACCCATGCCGCAGACCAGCAATACCATGCTTTTGATAATCGACGGGTTAAATAACGCCCGCTCGCTGCTGCTATCGCTTAACTCTATGGCTGCCTGCTTCTGTAGAATCTGCGCAGTACTTGTGCACAGTATGGTCATCATCAGTAGCATGAATGTGGTTGTAGTCATGATCATTGATGGTGCCTTCTACCGGAACGTGAAGTGTTTCGGCTATTCGTTAAGAACTTTTAGGGTTGTGTTCAACTTTTGCAAGTTGATTGGTGCAGTACGTCACAAAAAATCCGGCGCAGTCTGTCATTGCTCAATGGTCGCCATTTGTTCACCCCGTTTGTAAAGGCTGATTTCTCCGATTGTATGTGCGGTCATCACCGGTGAAAGCCGGTAAGGGTGCGAGTATTCAAGGTCGTAACCTCGCTGCGTTAGTATGTCTCGCAGCGTCTTGTTATGTTCGGGGTGTATAGCGTCGGTCAGCAGAATGTATTCGAACTTGCGGTCCCAGGCGGCGTCGTTAACATCCTGAAGGGTATGTACTCCGTCGGCGTCGTTGTCCAGCCAGGTGGTCTCTTTAATAGTCTCCTGAGACATTTCACCGAACTTTAGATAGCGGAACAGGTAAGGGTCTTCACTGAGTATGCTGTCTGCTGCCTGTTGATTTTGTGCCAGGTGAGACAGCAGGCCCTGCATATCCGGATAACCGTTTTCTGTATCACGCAACTGCCAGGCATTCACTGATACATAAACTACCGTCAGCGTGGCAAGAATATGTGAGCGGTACTGAAATATTCTCGACGATTGCCACGGCTTGGTTTCAATCACCAGCATAACCAGCCAGGCGCTGGCGATGCTTAAAAATGCATTGGTGTAGTTAAGGTGTTTGTATAGTGATATCAGGTTCCTGCCCTGCAAGTGATACAGCACCAGCGGGGAGGCGAGCAACAGCAGCCAAAGTAGCGTGTGCAGTGGTCTTGCATTGGCCGCTTTGTTTGACCTTGCGTGCAGCATCGCAGCAACAGCGGGCAACAGCAGCAGCCAACTGCCGTTTAATGAACGGGAAACGATTTCGCGGTAGGTGGCGTTAGCTCCGTGTATGCCACTGATCTGAATGTCGTACAGAACTTTAAGGTCAACCCAGTGCATTGCCACGAACAACGTAATACCAATGCTCAGGATTAACGTGTAGACCAACGTAGCGCGTACGGAGCGGAACAATAATGCCAGTCCAATAAATGGCACATACGCCACTGTGGTGTATTTTGCCAGAACAGCAGCCAGCAACAACAGACTGCCAGCGCACATCAGTAGTAAAGATTTTCTGCTTAGCTGCCGGTTTTCACTTGCGACGTACAGTGGCGCAAGCGACAGTGCAAAGAGCGCGAAGCTCACTGAATCATAGGTGGCGATTTTACTGATGAAAATATGGCTGGACTGCAAAGCCAGCAGCAATACAGCCACCCAGGCCGTCTTATGGCAGCCCCAGACAGCTTTGGTTACCGCAAAAATACCTGCAAGCGAGACCAGGCCCAGTCCTGCGGACACCATTCGTGCGCCCGTCAGCCCGCCGAATAGCTGATCTGCAAACCCAAACGCATACCAGCTGAAATTTGCGCCGAAAATATAGGTGTAGGTTGGCCACTCCACATTGTTCAGCAGTGCTTTGCCAACGAACAGGTAGTCATACTCGTCCATGTGTCCGGCACGGAAATCGAGCATTAAGCGCTGTACTACGCTGAAGAGCACTGCTCCGGCAACCACAAAAAGGAGGGCATATTTTCCGTTAGGTTTGCCGGCCCTCCGGGCGTCACCTGTCTTGTTTTCATCCTGCATACCATTGTTAACGGCGAATCGGCATAAGCCTTCACGGTGACGTTGTCTTCAGGTCGCGCGCCTGCGTTTTTGTTTCATCAGAAAACGTGCGGGGTGAATCGCGAGGCGCGTGGCTTCATCGAGCAAATTGTGACCAAAAACAATGTCCGCCAGGCATTCTGCTCCATATAACGACTGCACTGCACCGCGTGATCCCAGGCCGACGACAGTGTAAATACCTTGTCGATATCTGGCCCCGGGGAAACTCTGGTTGCTACGGCCGTGATGTAAATCGCGGTAGGCATGGTCAATGTGACCGGTGTCTGCCACCGGGCCGATCAACGGCATTCTGTCGGCAGTAGTGCAACGGACGCCTGCCCACGAGCGAGCCGGTGTGTTTTTTACTGCATGGAATCGACGACAAAACTGAAGGTTCTGTCGGGTATCGTCCATAGAGACTGTATTGTTGTCAATATGTCGATGAAACGTCGCGCCAGACCACAGGCCCTCAGCCGTCGGAACCACATAACCGTGGTTACATATGACTGAACCAACGGAAACGCGTTCGGGGGAAAAACAGTCAATCTGGCCTTTCACCGGCACCAGCGATAATCCTTCTGCAAACCGGGCCGCTGCATTGGCGTTGGCCAGTACCACTAATTGGCCGCGTCCCCTGACGGTGCCACCAGAGTCGAGCACCTGCCAGTCACCCGCCTCCTGAACTAATGATTCGATGCGGGTGTTGGTGACCAGTGAGATATTCGGGTGCGAAAGCCATTGCCGGCAGAGCCTTGCCGGACTAATCGCCCCTGCACAAGGCAAGTGAAGTACCGGGCTATTGATTGCGCAGCCCGAGATTTGGTTAGCGGTTTCGGCAGATACATGTTGCCACGGTGCTTCATATTGATGCTTATCGGTAAGCTGGACCAGTCCGCTTACGACAGGTGACAGCGATAAGTTTTGCAGCTCGGCCAGCAACCGTTGAAATGCGTTTGCCAGGTAACGCTGCTCCACGGTGCCTGACGCAGTGGGTGGCTTGAAAATGGCGACGGGCACCGAAGAAGTTTCTGAAGCACATTCATGTTTGGCGTCAAATACCGTGCAGCGCATACCGGCTGCTGACAGTACCCGTGCAGTGGCACAACCGGCCAGTCCTGCACCGATAATCAGCGCGTGGTCAGACGATTCAAAGGTAGTGTCGGGTTTTTCAAGCCCGACAGATCGCAGGCGGTCAGTGTTGCTCGGAGTAGTTGTCGACAACGTAGCGCTGCACTATGTCCTGAAATTCTGCGGCAATGTTATCGCCTTTAAGCGTGACGGTTTTTTCACCGTCGACGTACACCGGTGCCACCGGTCGCTCGCCGGTGCCCGGCAGGCTGATACCGATATTGGCGTGCTTACTTTCACCGGGGCCATTCACCACACATCCCATTACCGCCACCGTCATATCTTCAACGCCTGATCGCGTTTTTCGCCACTCGGGCATCGCATTGCGCAAATAGCTCTGGATGTCTTCTGCCAGTTGTTGAAAAACCGTGCTGGTAGTGCGGCCGCAACCGGGGCAGGCTGTGACCATCGGGGTAAACGAACGCAGCCCCATGGTTTGCAGAATTTCCTGCGCTACAACCACTTCGCGGGTTCTGTCGCCACCGGGCTCCGGGGTCAGTGAGATACGAATGGTGTCGCCAATACCCATCCATAATAAATTGCCCATACCAATCGCGGAT
>CAYZVB010000028.1:17773-24450 GCA_964481315.1 uncultured Granulosicoccaceae bacterium | reverse complement strand
CCGGCAGCGCCGGTTTGGACAAACAGCGGAGCAGGTGGTTGACAGTGGCGATGCGTAGAACGGGTAACACGCTTTGCTAAAGCAGCGAATTATTACTGCCGTTGTTCTTGCTGCCGTTGCGATGTGGGCAATATTTGGCTGGCCGGACGGGTGGTACGCAGTGTTTCTGCTGGTGGCAACTGCGGCCTGTGGATGGGAGTGGGCCGCGCTCGGCAATTTGCATACACCGCTTAAAAAAGGTTTGTTTGCGGCAGCCGTGACGGCGGTAACCGCACTGTTAATGCTATTTGACGATGGCGCCTTACTTAGAGTGCTGGTGCTGTTATCGGTGCTGAGCTGGGTGGCTATTGCACTAGACTTGTATGTTCGGCCGGTTATCGAAAAAACACCGGGTGTGCGATTAAGTCTGCTCTCCCTGGCAGCGCTGTTGCTGATCACCGCTGTGTTAGTGCTGTACTGGCTTCGCGGGCAGCTGTCACCCGGGGTTATTGTCTATGTGGTCGCACTGGTTGCAGCGGCTGATATCGGTGCGTATTTTTGCGGTAAGCGTTTTGGTCGTCGCAAGCTTGCAGTGCAAATCAGTGCCGGTAAAACGATTGAAGGTGCCATGGGCGGGTTGCTGCTTGCCGCCATCGTTGCACTGCTTGCGGTTGTGCTGCTCGACTTTTCCGCGGTAAGTGTGATCGCAGTATTTTTCTTTTCACTGGTTGCCGCCGTCTTTTCCATTGCCGGCGATTTGTTTATCAGTCGTGCCAAACGGACTCACGGGGTAAAAGACAGCGGCAGGTTGTTGCCGGGCCATGGTGGCGTGCTTGACCGCTTTGACGGATTGTTGGCTGCAGTGCCATGGCTGGCCTTTGCCGTACTGTGGACATGAGGACCGCTCGTGACTGAACGACAGGCCGTAGCGGTGTTCGGATCTACCGGGTCGATAGGAAACAGTACACTTGACGTAGTAAAGCGCAACCGGCAGCAGTACGAACTGCGCGCGATCACCGCACACAGCAACGTTGATAAAATCGCTGCCCAGTGTATTGAGTTTGAGCCGCAGTATGCTGCGATGGCAGAGCCTGCAGCCGGAGCTGAACTCAAGCGTCGACTATCTGAGCGGGGTGCTAAAACCACCGTTTTGCCTGATGACGATGCGTTTGAACAACTGGCCGAAGATCCGGAAATTCCGATTGTGATGGCAGCGATTGTCGGTTTCGCCGGGCTCGACTCCACGCTCACTGCAGCACGTGCCGGTAAACGCATACTGCTGGCCAACAAGGAGTCGATGGTAGTAGCGGGGCACCTGCTAAATCGTGCAGCGAAACAGGGTAATGCCACCATTGTCCCTGTCGACAGTGAACACAATGCGATTTTTCAATGTTTGCCGCAGGCCAATCAACTGGGAGCACCGGTGGGCGGGGAGCGCGAAATCGAGCGCCTGGTTCTGACCGCATCCGGAGGGCCGTTTCGCACGCTTTCGTCCGAGGAAATGGCGAATGTCACTGTCGAGCAGGCGGTCAGTCATCCTAACTGGTCAATGGGGCCGAAGATTTCTGTAGATTCGGCAACCATGATGAACAAAGGGCTGGAAGTGATTGAAGCGTGCTTTTTGTTCGGCGTCGAAGAGCAGCAAATCGAGGTGCTGGTACACCCGCAGAGCGTTGTGCATTCGATGGTGCGCTATTGCGATGGTTCCGTGCTGGCGCAGCTCGGAGAATCTGACATGCGCACCCCGATCGCCAACGCACTGGCATGGCCGCAACGGATTGATGCAGGTGTCAGCCCGCTCGACTTTAAAGCGCTGGCAGGGCTTCAGTTTGAGGCGCCCGACAACGACAGATTTCCCTGTCTGGATCTTGCACGTAAAGCGATGCGAACCGGCCGGGGTGCAAATGTGGTGCTCAATGCCGCTAATGAAGTAGCGGTACAGTGGTTTATTGACGGACAGATACGATTTGTTGACATCGCTGCAGTGAATTCATACACACTGGCACATTGTGAATCTTCGGAACCATATTCGGTCGCTGACTTGAAGGCGCTCGACCAGGCCGCAAGATCATTTGCTGAAGAGATAATGACAAACGGACAGCTGTCCGTAGGACTGGCTTAATCATGCAAGGCTTTTTACTCAGTGTGGTCGCGTTTATTCTGGCGATCGGCATTCTGGTGACGATTCACGAGTTTGGTCACTACTGGGTTGCCCGCAAAATG
This sequence comes from uncultured Granulosicoccaceae bacterium, assembly GCA_964481315.1. Lineage (GTDB taxonomy): Bacteria > Pseudomonadota > Gammaproteobacteria > Granulosicoccales > Granulosicoccaceae. The sequence continues at coordinate 22,248 of CAYZVB010000028.1, read as the reverse complement.
GGCGTCAAAGTGCTGCGGTTTTCGGTGGGCTTTGGCAAACCGCTGTGGAAAAAGGTAGCCGGTCCCGATAAAACCGAATATGTGTTGGCGGCCATACCTCTCGGCGGATACGTCAAAATGCTCGACGAGCGCGAAGGTGATGTCGATGCCGAAGAGCTCGACCGCGCTTTTAATCGCAAAAGTGTGTGGGCCCGCATTGCTATTGTGCTGGCGGGGCCGGTGGCTAATCTGCTGCTGGCGGTATTCCTGTACTGGCTGGTTTTTATTGTTGGTATTACCGGTGTCGCGCCGATTCTAGGTGCCCCTGAGAAAGGCTCTGCCGCTGCTGCGGCCGGTTTTCAGACCGGTGAGCGCATCACGCATATCGAAGGCAAGCCCACACCCACCTGGGATACCGTTTATGTGGCAATGCTCGATGGCATTGTCGATAGTGAAAATTCCATAGAATTCAGTGTTGCAACGGAAGATGGCAGCCGCTATCAGCGTCAGCTTGAAATCGACTCGCGCGAGTTGCTGGCCGGTCGTGATGATATTGTCTACAAACTGGGTATGCGCCGCTGGTGGCCGGATGTAGAGCCTGTTATTGGTGGCATTGTCGAAGGCGGAGCCGCCGAGGCAGCCGGGTTGCAGGTGGGTGATCGCATTCTCGAAAGTGACGGCCAGGTCATCGAGACGTGGAGTCAGTGGGTAATGCTGATCAGAGCCAGTCCCGAAAAGCTGCTGCAGCTGCAGGTTGAGCGCAACAACCAGACTATCGAAGTCGCACTGACGCCAGGCATTCGGGAGCTGGAATCGGGCACCATCGGTTTTATCGGTGCACGCGAAACCCAGTCTCAGGCCGTCATTGACGAAAAGCTGCGTACCGTTGAGCGTTATTCACCGGGTGTTGCGGTGGCCAAAGCTTTTCAGCGCACCGGTGACATGATCTCGGTGAGTCTGGGAATGATCGGTAAGCTTTTTACCGGTGAAGCGTCGTTGAAAAACACCGTCAGCGGTCCGATTTCAATCGCACAGTTCGCTGGTCAGTCGGTGAGCGTTGGTATTGATCACTACCTGAACTTCATTGCGCTGGTGTCTATCAGTCTGGGCATATTTAACCTGTTTCCGGTGCCGATGCTGGACGGTGGTCATCTGCTTTACTATGCCGTTGAAGTGGTGACCGGTAAACCGGTGTCGGAGCGCATTCAGCTGGCGGGTCAACAACTCGGATTGCTGCTGCTGGCGGGTCTGATGACGTTTGTCTTCTATCAGGATATTTTACGGGTGCTACCGAGTTAGCATTTAACCTGTTGATAACGCAGGCAGAGCACTAGCCTGCGTTTGTAGGTTTAGAATGTGTAATCCCTCGGCACAGGGGGGATTGCTATGCTGGCGCGGAATCCAAAACGCGCAAAAACCGTCTAATGCCCCTAGGTCTTACCCACCGACAGCGCGGTGTTAAAATCGCACTCTCGCTGTTGTGCGCGCTTGCCTTTTCTTTCGCTGCGCACGCTCAGAGTAATACTCGCCCCTTTATCATCAGCGATATTGATGTACGCGGTATAGAAAGAGTCGAAAAAGGCACAGTGCTTAGCTATTTGCCTGTTCGTGCAGGTGAGCGTTTCGAACAGGGCCGCGACAGCTCGCGAGTGATCCGTGCGCTCTACGAAACAGAGCTGTTCCGCGATATACGGCTGTTTCAGAATAACGGTGTGCTTATCGTCGAAGTTGATGAGAGACCATCTATTGCAGGCGTCGATGTAGACGGCAACACGGTACTGCCACAGGAACAGATGGACGACACTCTGCGCGAGATTGGCCTGGCACCCGGGAGGATCTTTAGACGTTCTGTGCTCGACAATCTCGAAACCGAAGTGCGCCAGGTGTACTTCAGCCGCGGGCAGTACGGTACTCGAGTGTCATCCAGTGTGCGAGAACTCGACAACAATCGCGTTGATGTTTCCATCGATATTGTGGAAGGCGCGGTGGCAAAGATCAGTCACGTCAATATTGTTGGTAACCGTGCTTATAAAGAAGACAAGCTGCTTGATCTTCTCGAGTCGGGTGTAGCCGGGCTTAATCCGTTTAGCTCACGCGATGAATATTCCAAAGCCAAGCTCGAGGCAGATACCGAAACTATTCGTGCCTGGTATCTTGATCGTGGTTACCTGCGCTTTGAGATTCCTTCTACTCAGGTCACGATATCTCCCGACAAACGTGACATTAATATCACCATGAACATTGAGGAAGGAGAGCAGTACCGGGTTGGTGATATCTCGTTTACGAATCGAAGTGAGATCTTAAGCGAAAGCGAGCTTCGAAATCTAATGGTAATGGCTACCGGCGATGTGTACTCGCGAAAGCTAATGACGCAGAGCAACAGTGCTATTGCTGACAGGCTGGGGGAAGATGGTTTTGCGTTTGCCCGTGTCGATGTTATTCCAAATATAAACGACGAAAATAGAACTGTTGATCTAAATCTGAACATAGATCCGGGTAAACGCGTATATGTGCGACGTATTGTGTTTAACGGTCAGAACCGCACTAACGATGAAGTGTTAAGACGCGAAATGCGTCAGATGGAAGGCAGCCGCTTTTCACCGCTTGCGCTGAATCGTTCGCAAACCCGACTGCAGCGTTTACCTTATATAGAGCGCGTGGCGATCAGTACACCGCGAGTGCCCGGTTCTGATGATCTGATTGATATCGCCGTAAACGTGTCTGAAGGAGCATCGGGTTCTTTTGGTGCGGGGGCCGGGTACGGAACCGATGGCTTTATTTTTAATATCAACTTTACTCAGGAAAACCTGTTTGGAACCGGTGAACGTTTAGCGCTGAGTTTTGATAACAGTACCAGTCAGGATAACTTTTCAATTTCATATACCGACCCTTACTACACGGCCGATGGCATCAGTCGGAACGTGAGGGCATTTATTAAAAAGACTGACACCAGTCAGTTGTCATCCACCGCCAACTACATTCTTGACAGTTACGGTGCAAAGGTACGTTACGGCGTACCCCTTAGTGAATTTTCAACGTTTAGTTTTGGGTTCGGCTACGAGCGTGTTGACGCTATCCTGACTGATGAGTCCTCAGACGAGGTTGAGTCCTTTATCGATGAGTTTGGCAGTGAGTACGATCTGTTCGATATCACGCTTGGGTATACCCATGACACTCGAAACCGAACAGTGTTTGCAACCAGCGGAACCCGAAACTCATTGTCACTGGAGGTCACCACACCCAACAGTGATTTGAGCTATGCCAAACTCGGTTATAACTTTGAGTACTTCCGACCGTTGACTGAACGCTACACGCTCTCTTTCAGTTCCCGAATTAACTACGGCGAAGGAGAAAAGGGGCTTGAGACACTGCCGTTTTTCCGCCGCTACTTTGCCGGTGGTGTTGGTGGCAGTCAAGCGGTGCGCGGTTATCGGCGTAACAGCCTCGGCGCTACCGACTCGCAGGGCAACGCGCAGGGCGGCGACTTCCGCACCCTCGGTACCCTTGAGGTGATCTTTCCACCGCCGTTTGTCGAGACAGCCGGGGCAACCCGTCTGAGCCTGTTTACGGACTTTGGCAATGTGTTCAGTGATGTGTCAGACTTCGAGGTAGATGAGCTGCGCGGCTCCTACGGGTTGTCTTTTGTGTGGCTGGCGCCTATCGGTCCGCTGACTTTTAGTGTCGCTGATACATACAACGACTCTCCGGAAGACAGCAGGCAGTCCTTTCAGTTTACTATTGGATCAATATTCTGATCTTCACAAAACATCGCGTGCAAATGAGCTTCGGAGCTACCATTGACCGGTCACAATGAAAGAGTCGGGTGTGAATAAATTTTTCCGGGGCGTTTTTGCCCTGATAATCATTTGTTTGAGCCCGGTGGCTGTGATTGCCAGTGAAATCAAGGTGGGGTTCGTCGACATTCCGTACCTGATCGATGAAGCGCCGCAGGCACAGGCTGCCAGTGTTCGTTTGGAGCAGGAGTTCGCACCCCGGCAAGACACCATCAAGGCGCGTAAAAAAGATCTCGATCTGCTTCGCTCGCAACTCGACGACGACGACCTCAGTCAAAGCGAGCGTCTTCGAATTGAGCGCGAGTTCAGCAAAACAGAAAGACGTATTAAGCGCGACGAACAAGACTTTCGGGAAGAGCTTAATATCCAGAAAAACGAGGAATTCAAGCAGGTCAGAAACACCGTGCTCGATGCAATTGCAGTATTTGCAAAGACTAACCAATACGACCTGATTATCAGCGATGGTGTGCTATTCGCGAATAAAAGAGTCGATGTCACAGAGCAGGTGCTGGAACAATTGCAGCAGGCTGGCGGTAGCAATTGAATGATGTATTTAGTGCGGGAGGAAAGCTCTGACCCTGAACTAACGGATCGGCTTGTGGTGGTTTCCTCTCAGTGAAAAGCGCGGTAAGTTTTTCAGTGGGCGAACTCGCACAGGCGGTTGATGCCGAACTGATAGGTGATGCTTCAGCCGTGGTAAGT
>CAYZVB010000028.1:12341-17763 GCA_964481315.1 uncultured Granulosicoccaceae bacterium | reverse complement strand
TCATATTGCCTCAGTCGAGAACGCAGAGCCCGGCAGTATTACTTTTATCACCGGTCGCAAGTTTCTACCGTTACTCAAACAAGCTACCCCGACTGCGGTCATTGTGCCTGTCGAATTGGGTACAGCGGTTGATACGACCAGGTTACTTTCAAAAAACCCTTACCTCGCATACGCAAAACTGACCCGCTTGTGGGCAGGTGCCATGCTGCCGGAGTCGTCCGGGTTTGTTCATCCGTCTGCGAGTGTCGACAGCAGTGCCCGTATCGGTACAGGAGCAACTATCGATGCCGGTGCAGTGATTCAGGCCAACGCTGCGATTAGCGCCAATGCGCGGATCGGAGCAGGTGCGGTGGTCGGTGTTGGTTGTGAAATCGGTGAATGTACGGTGGTGCATCCGAATGCCACGCTTATGCACGGAGTAACCGTCGGCAACAATAGCGAAATTCACAGCGGCGCTGTGATTGGTGCCGATGGCTTTGGATGGGCGCCTGATGCAGACGGCTGGGAGAAAATACATCAGCTCGGTGGTGTGCGAATTGGTGACCGGGTCAGTATCGGTGCCTGCACTACCGTCGACCGGGGGGCGCTCGATGACACGATCATTGAGGACGGCGTTATTCTGGATAATCAGATTCAGGTCGCGCACAACGTTATTATTGGCAAAAACACCGCGATAGCCGGATGTACCGGCATAGCCGGCAGCACCACTATCGGCAGTAACTGTCGTATAGGCGGCGCTGTTTCTATCGTTGGACATATCAGCATATGCGATGATGTGCTGGTGACTGCAAACTCTTTTGTAAACAGATCGATCAGAGAGCCGGGTAGCTATTCCTCGGGGTATCCACTGGAGGACTCTAAAACCTGGCGTAAAAACGCGGTAAGATTACACCGGCTTGATCAACTTGCACGCAACGTAATTCAGAAATCATAAATACGGGTGATTGTGATTGGAACCGCTTGACGTTACTGAAATTATTAAATATCTGCCGCATCGGTACCCGTTTCTGCTGATCGACAGAGTGACTGAGCATGAGCCGGGTAAAAACCTCACGGCGATAAAAAATGTCAGCATCAATGAGCCGATTTTTACCGGCCATTTTCCTCAGGCACCTATTTTCCCGGGTGTACTGATTCTCGAAGCAATGGCACAAAGTTGCGCTATTTTCGCTTTTCGCGAGCTTGGCGGGTATCCCTCGAAGGAAACGCTTTACCTGCTGGTGGGCATTGACAATGCGAGGTTTAAAAAACAAGTGGTCCCCGGCGATCAATTGATTGTCGAGGTGGTGCTTGAGAAAACACGCCGTGGTATCTGGCGCTTTGCTGCAACTGGCAAAGTCGATGATCAATTGTGCTGCAGTGCGGATATATTGATCGCGAAAAACGAGATAGAACTTTGATTCACAGCACTGCTGTCATTGACGAAAGCGCTCAGGTTCATGAGACTTGTGAGATCGGTCCATACGCAGTGATCGGTGCTGATGTAACAATTGGTGAGCGCACTACTGTTGGTCCGCATGCAGTGATCACCGGTCCGACAACTATCGGTGCTGAATGCAAAATTTTTCAGTTCACATCGATTGGTGAGGACCCTCAGGATTTAAAATTCGACGGACAGGACAGCCGGCTCGAAATTGGTGACAGAAACAAAATAAGAGAGTTTGTCACCATTAACCGCGGCACCAGTGGTGGTGGTGGTGTCACCCGTCTTGGCCACGACAACCTGTTGATGGCTTATGTTCATATTGCACATGATTGCATCATTGGTGACAACACGATTTTTGCGAATTCGGCATCACTGGCCGGTCATGTAGAAGTGGGTGACTACGCTATTCTGGGTGGCTTCTCATTGGTGCATCAGTTCAGCCGTATCGGTGCCCACAGTTTTTCCGGCATGGGGTCGGTGATCAATAAAGACGTGCCACCGTTTCTACTGGTGACCGGTCACTATGCAGAGGCCAAAGGAATCAACAAGCAGGGCCTGAAGCGCAGAGGGTTTTCTGACGAAGAAATTTCAGCGCTTCACAAAGCATATATTAAGCTGGTGCGTCGGCGTGGGAAAAAAGAAGCTGAAGACTATGCCGAGCTTGACTCTGTCGCCGGGCGCTTTGCAAGTGTGGCGCAGTTTATCGAGTTTCTGCAAAACGGAACGCGCGGGCAGGTGTGCTGAAAACGCGGGATTGATCGCCATTCGCTTAACCGCGATTGGTTGTACTAATTGATTGTCGCGGTAGCTTTCACTTCAGTAGACTTTCGCGCCCGCTGGTAAAGTTCCAGCATCACCTTAGCCAGAGAGGTTTTTACCTCTTTGCGCGACAATATTCTAAACACTTCATCGAATCCTTCCAGCTGATCAGCTCTTGATTCTCCGGGAGCAATTAAATGTTTGATTTCGTGGTGTAGTTTTTCTGCTGTGACATCGTCCTGCAGAAGTTCCGGAACTACCTCGCGTTCGGCAATAATGTTTACCAGACTAATGTGTTTGATAGTCAGCCAGCGCTTCAGCACGCGATAACTTAGCGTGTTCATGCGATAGGCAACTACCATTGGTACTTCAAGCATAGCCAGTTCCAGGGTTGCGGTACCGGAAGATACAATTGCCGCTTTGCATTGTCTGAGCTTGCTGTAGTTTGCAGCTTCTATCAGCTCAATATTCAGATCACTACCTGCAATTGAATCCTGAAGTAATGCTTCATCAAGTGTTTCTGCGACCGGCAATACGAATCTTATATCCGGATGGTCGGCGGCAATGAGCTTTGCAGCTTCCAGCATCGGGGAGAGCAGATTACTGATTTCGCTTTTCCGGCTGCCCGGTAACAGCGCTATAGTTTGTTCGTGGGAGAGCCTGGTGTTTCGTGCAGCCAGTAGCGATTTATTTTCAAGTACCGGGTTGCCCACATAGGTTGTGGAGATACCGGCATCGCTAAACAATGGTACTTCGAAAGGAAATATCACTGCCATGTGATCGACCAGCTCTGTTAGTTCCTGCAGTCTGCCAGGCCGTGACGCCCAAACCTTTGGCGCGATGTAATACAACACAGGAATGCCAAGCGTCTTGGCTTCGGTGGCGAGCTTCATGTTGAAGTGCGGGTAGTCAACCAGTAGCAGTACATCCGGCTGCCGCTCTTTCAAGGCTTTTTTTAGCGTGGATAAATTGGCTCGAAGTTGCGGGTACTTGTGCAGCACTTCGACCAGTCCCATTACTGCATGGTGTCGGTTATCAACCAATAACTCGGTGTCGCATGCTGCAAGCCTGTTTCCACCCATACCGAAGGCTTCTATACGTCGGTCACCACTCATGTCCCTGAGTTGTTGTAGTGCGCTGGCAGCGTGCATATCGCCCGATGCTTCACCAACGCTTATCATTATTTTCATACAGGCAATCAGTTACTCTGAATGTTGTGCGGTCAGGTTATCACAGCATGTACTGTTGTGCGCTACGGCAAACGATACAATTTCGTGCTATTGCGCAGTGCGCCACTTTACGGCAACAGCGGTGACCGGTCGCGTACGGTACCGCTGAAAGGTGTACGGAAAATGTGCTTTGACAGCACGCCGGCTTCCCTGCCGGCGGCACTGTTTTTGGTCACATCGACTATTCCGTTACCTGCGTGCGGTGACTGCTGCAAGCTTGTGTCTGACAACCGTGTGCTGAGACCTGAAGCAGGTCACAAGTCCGAGTAACAGCAATAGCATTGACAAGCGTGACAGATCGAAACTTCCACCACCACTGTCAAGCGCGCTGGCAATCTTTGGCTCGGCTTCGTCCTGTGCATCCGGTTCGCCAGCGGTAGCTGCCAGCGTAATTGCGGTACTGTCGCTGTTGTCTGACAAGTCGCTGTCATGTGTGCGGCTGTCGAGTGTGGCATCGAACGACATAGTTCCGGTTCGGCTGCCTGTCGATAAACTCAAAGTAACGCTTGAGCTGGCTCCCGCAGTCAGCACCGGTGTTGTACAAGTCACCTGCGAAATGGCATCGGACTGCACGCAGGACCAGGCCGTCGAACTGTATGAAAGCAGACGAGTGTCGCTTTGCAAAGGCAACTGAATAGACAGTGTGTTTGCGCCGTTTTGCGAAACGTTGGTTGCCTGTAGTTGCAGCTCGACAGGTTGTCCTGACGCTGACTGCGATGCGCTGTTTACACTTAGCGCAAGGTTGCTTAGGTACAGCTGTGCAATTGAGTCGCGATCACCCTGACTGGTTTCGATACGCTGGCCGATTACTGCACTGGTTTGCTGCGTCGGTTCGATCGTTGGCAGACCGTTGCGGGAAAAGAAATATTCCCCGTAATGCATAATGGAATCGTAGTCGTAGTCACCCAGCAGAATGCTGCCGTCCATGACTTCGAAGTTTACTTCCATATCCTGTTGAATGCGGTCCCAGTGAATTTGAACATACTGATCGCGGTCGGAGCGTGTGTGTTCGTGGAGCAGTCCAAGGGCGTGTCCGATTTCGTGTATTAATGTACCTGTGCTGCATTTGTCACCGGTATAAATACTCTGAGCACCGTCTTTCTTGTAACCGATCCAGCTTGCACATCTGTCTTCATACACAAAATCAATGTAGTCAGGATAAGCGCCGGCATTTGCGCTGGTGCGTTCAATTAGCGTCACGGCTTCAAAGGAATTCCAGTGCGCAACTGCGTCGCGTACTTTTTCTCGTGCCGAGTCAGACAGATTACTGTTCAGGCGGTAGGGAACCACACCGTTCGGCCACACTCTGCCGTAGGCGGAGTTACTAAGACCTTTCGTCTGCTTGCGACCGGACACGGTGGACGAAGCATCTGCCCCCATGATCATGTCGTGCTCAGCGATGTACAAACCGTCGATATAGGAAACGTGCCGGGAATGGACCTGGCCGTCCCTGAATGTAAAGTCGGCGACAGATAAATCTGTCTTGTCGGGCTGGGCATGAGACACACCCAGTGTAGTGAAGCATAGTGCAGTGAGCACACATGCCCTGTAGTTCTCCGTTTTCCACGGGAGATAGTCGTTCATTAACTCAACCCCAGTTCAATAGCGCCGGGTGACCCCCGGTCGAGTATTAAATGGTTGGCCTTCGTTGGGCTAACCCGCTGTCCGTTTGTGTTGTTATTTTTCGGGACTGCATCGTTCAGTAGAGCGGCCTGTCTAATGGCGGTAAGACATGCCGATTTACTAGGGCCGGTTTAACGACTGAATTGCCTAAACCTTAAGTCAGGCGTTCTGTGAATGAGCGTGGTTTTGTGAGCGTGTGCACAATGCGGTCGCTGTCGCTTCAGCAAAATATGTGTTTCATTTATGCAACGTATCGTCTCTTGCCAGCGAAAACGGGGAAGTTCTCATTTGCAATTTGGATAGATTTGTTGCGTGCCGCGAAATAAACTTGTCGGGATAACTGTCCGCACAGGTCAATTGTCAGTAAACTAGGGTTTCACAACTG
>CAYZVB010000028.1:8342-12331 GCA_964481315.1 uncultured Granulosicoccaceae bacterium | reverse complement strand
CAATACCCTTGGGACACTTTCCAACCGACGGTTGCCGCCAACGTCAGGGCGAATCCACCACCAGGCTAGAGAATTTGCGCTAGTGCGATTGAGCGAAATCAAGTTATCCGGTTTCAAGTCCTTCGTCGACAACACGTCGCTGAAGCTGCCTGGAAACCTCACGGGAATTGTCGGCCCCAACGGGTGTGGCAAGTCCAACACCATCGATGCTGTGCGGTGGGTCATGGGGGAGTCATCCGCCAAGCACCTGCGTGGTGTATCGATGGACGATGTGATTTTCTCGGGGTCGTCATCACGCAAGCCGGTGGGTCAGGCATCTGTAGAGCTGGTGTTTGACAACAGTGCCGGCAAGCTCGGCGGGGAATACGCCGCCTACACCGAAATTGCGGTGCGCCGGCGGGTCACACGCGATGGGCAGTCCCAATACTTTCTCAACGGCACCAAATGCCGACGCCGCGATATCACCGACATATTTCTCGGCACCGGTCTCGGCCCGCGCAGTTACGCGATTATCGAGCAGGGCATGATTTCACGGCTGATCGAGGCCAAGCCAGAAGACATGCGTGTCTACCTTGAGGAAGCGGCCGGTATCTCCAAATACAAAGAGCGCCGCAGAGAAACTGAAAACCGAATTCGTCATACCCGCGATAACCTCGATCGACTCAACGATCTGCGCGAAGAAGTCGAAAAACAGCTGAATCATCTGCAGCGGCAGTCGCGCGCGGCGGAGAAGTACAAAACGCTTAAAACCGAAGAAAAGCAATTCCGGGCAGAGCTGCTTGGGTTGCGCTGGCTTGAGTATCAGGGAGCACTTGACTCCTTTGAAGAGCGGCTTGGCGAACGTGAACAGAACGTTGCTCTGGCCATAGAGAAACACGAGGCTTCAGAAGAGGCAATCGAACAAATGCGTGAACAGCGCATTGAACTCGACCGTGAACTCAATGATGTACAGGGTCAGTTTTATGCGCTCGGGGCTGAAATTACCCGGGCTGAACAATCTATTGGTCATGCCCGTGAGGAAATGCGCAAGCGTGAGGCAGAGCTAAGCCGTATAGAAGAAGCGCTGGCCGAAGCGGCGCGTAACATCACGTCCGATCAAGCGCAGATTGAGGAAATTGACCAGGCACTGACTGATGCCGGGCCGACCCGTGAGAAAGTCGAGCAAGAACTGGCCTTAGCTTCCGAAAATTATCAGCTCTCCGAGCAGAAGTTTCAGGAGGTGTATGCTCTGTGGGAAGAGCTAAGCGCTACCCTTTCAGAGCAGGAGAACATTGCACAGGTTCAGCAGGGCCGTGCAGAACAACTGCAAAAGAATTTGCACGATCTCACCTCGCGCAGCGAACGTTTGCAGCGCGAAAAATCCGAACTTTCATCACCGGCTACCGCTGCCGCAATAACAGCGCTTGCTACCGAGCTGCAAACCAAGGAATCTGACGAAAAATTACTGCGTGAAAAGTTAGATCAGGCAACCCGTACACTCGCCCAGGCACGCGAAGAGTCAATCGCCTCGGCAGACGATCTCGACAAGCAGCGCACCGAATTGCAAAACGCCAGTGGGCGTTTGGCGTCACTTGAAGCATTGCAACAATCAGCGTTGGGTGGCAGCGAAAAAAGTCGCAACGAGTGGCTGGAAAAGCACGATCTATCCGATGCACCGTTACTGGCTCAACAGCTGGACATTGATGAAGGCTGGAGTAAAGCCATTGAAGTGGTGCTTGGTGATTTCATGGATGCAGTCTGCATAGACGACTTCGATAACATGAGCCGCCATCTGGTGAATCGCCCGGACAGCGGTATGAAGGCTTTGCGTGACAACGTTGATCAAAGTGCTGAAAGTGATGATCAGTTGCTTGCCTCGATGGTCAGCAGCAAAGCGGGTATTGCCGAATTGTTGCACGGCGTTACTGTGTGTGAAGACCTTGAAGAGGCCATGCAGTCGCGCGACTCCCTGGCACCGGGGGAATCTATTGTCACCCGTGATGGTGTGTGGATGGGCCGGCACTGGCTGTGTGTCCGTCCCACCGATGAAAACGGCGGCGTGCTGGCGCGACAGGAAGAAATAGACACGCTGAAAATCAATACCGAACAACTCGAGCAATCGATTGTCGAGCTCGAATCTCTGGTTGCCACCCAGAAGCAGCGCGTGATGGAGTGTGAGTCAGAAAGAGACAAGTGCCAGGAACTAATCAACGCGCGTCATCGCGAAGTTAGTACATTGTCGGGCAAGCTCGAGTCGGCGCGCTCGAAACTCGATCAGAGCAACAAGCGTGCTGCCGTGGTAGACAAAGAAGCAGAAGAGCTTTCAATGTCTATTGCCCGAACTACGCGTGAACAGTCAGAGTCACAACAAATCGGTGATGAGGCAAGTCAAAAGCTTCAGGTGCTGCGCTCACGCATGACTGATGTCGAAGCACAGCGTGGCGAAGTACAGGCACAGCGCAATGAAGCGCGTACCTCACTCGATCAGACGCGTGAAAGCGGTCAGTCAACTATTGTTAAGCTCGAATCAATGAAGTCAGGTCGGCAGTCAATTTTTCAGAACCTGCAGCGCATGCAGCACCAGCAACAGCAGCTGACTGCACGTCGCAGTGAGCTCAACGAAGAAGAGCAACCCGATTCCAGTGAAATTGATTTGCTTAAAGCGCAACTCGATGAGTTTATCGATAGCCGGACATCCGTAGAAGCAGAGCTGAGGCAAGCCCGCCAAAAACTCGAAGAGCATGACCGGCAACTGCGTGAACAGGACCAAACCAGAAACCGTTTGCAGCAGGACGTGACCAACGCCCGTGAACTGGTGCAGCAGGTGAATATGGAGTCGCAGGAATCCAGGGTGCGGTTGAAAACCATCGATGAACAACTGGCTGAATCCGGTGTTAACCGGGAAGAGTTAATGCCGTCTATTCCGGAGCATGCCACCGTCGCTGAGTGGGCAGAGCAACTCGAAGCACTCGAGCTTAAAATTCAGAAGCTCGGCCCGATCAACCTCGCCGCAATTGATGAGTATCAGGAACAGATTGAACGCAAGGAATACCTTGACGGGCAGTACGAAGACATCACCAAAGCACTGGAAACGCTGGAAGAAGCGATTCAGAAGATCGATAAAGAAACCCGTGCAATGTTTCGTGAGACTTTTGATATCGTCAACAACAAGTTACAGGAACTGTTTCCGCGCTTGTTTGGCGGTGGTCAGGCAAGGCTTGAGCTGACCGGCGACGATCTTCTCGATACCGGTGTTGCTGTGATGGCACGTCCACCGGGTAAACGAGTCAGCAGCATTCAGCTGTTGTCCGGTGGAGAAAAAGCGATGACTGCGGTGGCGCTGGTATTTGCGTTCTTCCACCTCAGACCATCGCCGTTCTGTATGCTCGACGAAGTGGACGCACCACTGGATGATGCCAACGTAGAACGCTTTGCCAAGCTGGTGGCAGAAATGTCCAGTCAGGTGCAATTTATATTTATTACTCATAACAAAGTGACAATGGAACTCAGCACCCAGTTGATGGGGGTCACCATGCAGGAGCCGGGCGTTTCGCGACTGGTGTCTGTAGATGTCGACGAAGCCGTTGAACTCGCGGTTGCGTAATCGACAACACCTTGCGTTCTCTGCAAAATGCTGAAACGCGCAAGAACTATTTACCAGTCAAATTAAACAACTCATTAACAAGAGACGCTGATGGAATTTTTTCGTTGGGTTTTGATTCTTACCGGCATCGCTATGCTTGTAGCGACTTTTCTTCTGGGAAGACGCAAAGTTGAAAGTGTCGACTACCGCCGCAGAGTTGCTGAAGAGGAAGACTTTGATCCGTCCCTCGAAGCGTTGAGTGTGCCTATTTCAGGTGCTTCTGCGGCGCTTTCGGAAAGTGACTTCGACGACAGTCTGCAAGACAGCGACGACTTCCGCTACGAACCGCGCGGCTATGCCGATGACGAAGAGTTTCTCAGCGACAACGAAATCGACGGCGTTATTCCGGATCGGCAGGCACCCCTGG
>CAYZVB010000028.1:0-8332 GCA_964481315.1 uncultured Granulosicoccaceae bacterium | reverse complement strand
GGTCGGCAAACGCAGTGGTTCAGTGGGTAAAGTAAAGAGCTTTGCCAACGCTGTAAAACAAGCCAGTCAGCGCAAAAACCCCACAAGTGCTGCTCCTCCATCGATGGCGGAAGAGCTCACTCCCTACGCCGAAACTGAAGCCTTTGAGCCTGAAGAGAAGCTGGTGACATTACATATCACTGCACGCAACCAGAAGTTCACCGGGCCTGAGCTCAGACAGGCGTTTGAACGTCACGGCTACTACTTCGGCAAAATGTCGATCTATCACTGCAGTCACGAGAAGCAGAAAGTGTTCTCGGTGGTTAATATGGTGAAGCCGGGCATTTTTGATCTCGACAACATTGAAGAGTTCACCACACCCGGGGTAACTTTGTTTATGCGGCTGCCGGTCGCACTCGATGCCGATGTGGCATTTGAGTTTCTTTTGCGCGAAGCTACCGAACTTGCAGAAGAACTCGACGGTCAGTTGCGTGATGCCGATCGCAATACGTTAACCAAGCAAACTATTCAGCATCTGCATGAAGACATTCAGCAGTACTCGTTTCGTCAGAAAGCACTGGCTCACGCGTAGTGGCCGGTCACTCTGAAACTTGTAATGGGCGATAGCGAGAACTCTGAAGTACAACAGCGCCTGACCGAACTTCGCGAGCGGATTGTTCATCACAACCGTCAGTATCACGAACTCGATCAACCGGAAATTTCCGATGCAGAGTACGATGTGTTGTTTCGCGAGTTGCAGACGCTGGAGCGGCAACATCCGTCACTGATCACATCTGACAGCCCGACTCTTCGGGTGGGTTCGGTACCGCTCGACAAGTTTGCCAAGGTCGAGCACCGTCAGGCAATGTTGTCACTCGACAATGCGTTTAGTGAAAAAGAGCTGACCGACTTCGATCAGCGCATCAAAGACCGCCTTAAGCTGAAAGCTGCCAACATTGAATATGTAGCGGAGCCTAAGCTCGACGGGCTTGCAGTGAGTCTGGTGTATCAGAACGGTGTTTTTACGCAGGGTGCAACCCGCGGTGACGGCACAACCGGTGAAGATATCACCCCCAACCTGCGCACCATTCAGTCGCTGCCACTGACACTGGCGGATGCGCCGGATGGTCGCATTGAGGTTCGCGGTGAAGTGTTTATCGACAAAGCCGCCTTTGAAAAGCTAAACGCAGATCAGGCACGCAATAACGATAAAGTATTTGTTAACCCGAGAAACGCCGCTGCCGGCAGTCTGCGCCTGCTCGATTCTTCTATTACTGCAAAGCGACCGCTGCGAATCATTGTCTATGCAATGGGGTTAATTGAAATTGATACGCCGTTGCCGCAAACCCACTGGGACATGCTTCAGTGGTTTGCACAGATGGGACTGCCTATTAGCGATCAGGCTGAAAAGCTTCCCAACGTTGGTAAGTGTCAGCATTACTACGACCGGTTACTGGCCCGTCGCGATAAACTTGCCTATGAAATAGACGGTATCGTGTTTAAAGTGAATAACCTGCAGCAACAGACTGATCTCGGGTTTGTTTCACGTGCGCCGCGGTGGGCCGTTGCCTATAAGTTTCCCGCCGAAGAAGCAACCACAAAGCTATTGTCAGTAGATTTTCAGGTGGGTCGAACCGGAGCACTAACACCGGTGGCAAGGCTTGAGCCGGTATTTGTTGGTGGTGCTATGGTAAGCAACGCCACCCTGCACAACATGGATGAGGTAGAACGCAAGGGAATACTAGTCGGAGATACCGTTATTGTGCGCCGCGCCGGTGATGTTATACCTGAGGTGGTTGGTGCCATTTTATCTGAGCGTCCCGCAGATGCCGTGAACATCGAATTGCCGGATCGTTGCCCTGTGTGTGAATCACCGGTGATCGTCAGCGACGATGTCGCAGTGGCAAAATGTTCGGGCGGTTTTAACTGCAACGCGCAGCGTCGCGAAGCCCTTAAGCACTTTGTTTCAAGACGTGCAATGAATATTGACGGGCTTGGTGAAAAGATTATTGATCAACTGCTTGAACGCAACATGGTAAGTCGGCCAAGCGATTTTTATCACCTTAAAAAAGAACAGCTGCTGGAACTTGATCTGGTGGCCGAGAAATCAGCAGAGAACCTGTTGACGGCCATTGATAACAGTAAACAGACAACGCTTGGGCGGTTTATTTTTGCGCTGGGTATTCCCGAAGTGGGGGAAACCACGGCCAGGCAACTTGCAATGCACTTCGAGTCGATTGAAGCGCTTGCTGCCGCTTCGTATGATTACTATGTGCCGACCGGCATACCGGGGATCGGTAAAACCCGCGCTACCCGTATTGTCGATGCATTGCAGACCTTACCCGATACTGTCACCGGTGAGGCGTTGCATACCTGGCTGGCAGAACATCTAAACGGTGTAAAGGAAGCGGAAATAGATGCGCTACTAACGCGCTACCCTGAAACTTCGCAACTGCAGAGTTTGTCGGTTGCTGAAATTCAGTCGAAAGGTGAGTCACGGGTTGAAGGTGTCGGGCAAACCATGGCGGCGCTGATCGTTGACTTTTTTGCAAGCCGGGACAACGCAAAGGAAATACAGGCTTTAATAACGGCCGGCGTGCAGTGGCAGTCGACACCTGTGCCGGACAGTAGCGCCGATGATTCACTGGCCGGCAACACTTATGTCATCAGTGGCAAGTTCACCGAAATGAGTCGTGATCAGATTACCGCGGCGCTGGCAGCAAAAGGTGCAAAAGTGACCGGTTCAGTGTCGAAAAAAACCACCGCGCTAATTTGCGGTGAGGCGGCGGGTTCTAAACTCACTAAAGCACAGACTTTGGGCATCGACATTATTGATGAAAACGGTCTGGCGGGGCTGCTCAACTAAGCGCTGCCGGTGC
This sequence comes from uncultured Granulosicoccaceae bacterium, assembly GCA_964481315.1. Classification (GTDB taxonomy): domain Bacteria; phylum Pseudomonadota; class Gammaproteobacteria; order Granulosicoccales; family Granulosicoccaceae. The sequence continues at coordinate 5,474 of CAYZVB010000028.1, read as the reverse complement.
CCGTCTGTGATACACTGCACGCAGGTTACAGAGCACAGGTTATGTCCAGAATTGTTGTTGCAGGCGCTGCCGGTCGCATGGGACGGCAACTCCTTCTCGCTACCGAAGAGCGTGCCGATTTAACGCTGTGCGGTGCCCTTGAGCATCCGCAGTCAGAGGCGCTCGGTGTCGATACCGGTGTGTTAACAGCAACAGGCACCAGCAATGTTGCTGTAGTGGCCGATGTTGCCACAATTGCAGAACCGTTTAATACCATTATCGACTTTACCTCACCGGCAAGCACCATTGGGTTAATTCGCTACGCAGTGGCTAACAACAAGTCGCTGGTAATCGGTACAACCGGTTTAACCGAGCAAGACAAAAAAGTGCTGAATGACGCTGCCGGTAGCATCGCTATTGTTTATGCGAGTAACTACAGCGTTGGTGTTACGTTGTCACTTGAGTTGCTGGCACATGCCGCCAGGGTGCTCAGTGAGCACTATGACATCGAAATAATCGAATCACACCATCGTGACAAAGTCGATGCACCCAGCGGTACTGCGCTGAGTATGGGTGAGGCCATTGCTGATGCAATCGGGCTTGATCTCGATACCTGCGCGGTAAAGTCCCGCGAAGGCATCACCGGAGCCCGCAAGGAAAACACCATTGGGTTTTCGGCGGTACGCGCCGGTGACATCATAGGCGAGCACACTGCGTTGTTTTGCGGGCAGGGTGAGCGGCTTGAAATAACCCATAAAGCAACAGACCGGATGACGTTTGCGCGGGGTGCGACAAGAGCCGCTGCGTGGGTCGGTGCTCAGCCGCCGGGCCTGTACAACATGAAGGACGTGTTGGCTGTCTCCGCGTAGCAGCGACAAACTCTAATTTTATATAGGTTCCACACAATGACACTTTCAGTGGTATTCCCCGGTCAGGGCTCTCAGTCACCCGGCATGCTGGCAGAGCTTGCGGCGAAATATCCGGTGGTTGAAAAAACCTTTTCGCAGGCTTCTGACCTGTTGGGGTACGACCTCTGGGACACAGCGCAAAACGGCGATGCAGAAAAGCTCAGGCAAACAGAAATCACGCAGCCTTTAATGTTTGTTGCAGGGTACGCTGTGTGGCGTGTATGGCAGGAACACGATACCCCTGACCCGGTGGTGATGGCCGGGCACTCGCTTGGTGAATACACTGCGCTGACGGCTGCCGGTGCTGTGAGTTTTGAAAAAGCTGTGCCTCTGGTTGCTTTGCGTGGACGTCTGATGGCTGGCGCAGTAGCACCGGGTGTGGGTGGTATGGCAGCACTGATCGGGATGGACGATGATGCTGTTACCGAAATGTGCGAATCACTCACCGCGTCCGATGCGATAGTCGAAGCGGTTAATTTCAACTCACCGGGGCAGGTGGTAATTTCCGGGCACCTGGCTGCGCTCGAAAACGCCTGTAGTGTTGCGAAAGAACGCGGTGCTCGCAAAGCGATGCTGCTACCGGTGTCTGTGCCGAATCACAGTTCTCTTATGGAGCCGGCCCGTGCAGAACTGGCCGAAGCAATTGATGCCGCCAGGTTTCGCATGCCTGATATTCCGGTCATGCAAAACGCTGATGCAACAATACCTGCAGACCTGGAACTCTTGAAAAAGTCGCTACAAAACCATGTTGTCAGTCCGGTCAACTGGACATCAACCGTTTCAAAAATGAAAGAGCTTGGTGTAGACACTCAGGTTGAGCTTGGCCCGGGCAAAGTGCTGGCCGGATTGTGCAAACGTATCGATAAATCAGTGACTGCACTGCCGGTAGAAAATATCGCATCGCTCGACAAAGCGCTTGGTGCCTTAACAGGAACAGAACACTCATGACAGATCAAAAAATTGCCTTGGTAACAGGTGCCAGCCGTGGCATTGGTGCTGCCATTGCCGATGAACTCGGACGTGACGGCATGCTGGTGGTCGGCACTGCAACGTCTGAAGCCGGAGCCAAAGCCATAACCGAAAGGTTTGAGAAGCTTGGCATTACCGGTGCGGGAATGGTGCTGGATATTGCAGACAAATCGCAAATAGACGCAGTAATTGCGCAGGTAAAAGAACAGCACGGAGCAATCACCGTACTGGTAAACAACGCCGGTATTACTCGCGACAACATCATGATGCGTATGAAAGAAGACGAGTGGAACGACATCATCAACACTAACCTGTCTTCTGTTTTTTATACCTGTAAAGCCTGCCTTCGCGATATGGTTAAGGCGCGCTACGGTCGAATCATCAATATTTCTTCGGTGGTTGGCGCAACCGGTAATATGGGGCAGGCCAACTATGCTGCGGCCAAGGCAGGTATGGTCGGCTTTGGGAAGTCGCTGGCACGTGAGGTCGGTTCGCGGAATATTACTGTGAATACGGTCGCGCCCGGGTTTATCGCTTCTGATATGACCGACGCACTGCCCGAAGAACAGCGCGAAACGCTTAAGTCCGGCATCGCACTTGGCCGGTTGGGTGAGCCCGCTGAAATCGCTTATATGGTGTCTTTTCTGGCATCCGACAAGGCCGAATACGTGACCGGACAAACCATGCATGTCAACGGCGGTATGTTCATGAGCTCGTAGCTCTTGATTTACTGATATTTATCCTTACACCAGAGACACAGGACAGTCTTCCCCTGAAGCGTTAAAATTCGTCCAAAAACACGCCAATAGTGGCGCTGGATACACGTATTTTATACAATGGGAAAGATAACTTACGAACACACCAAGTCCCCGGAGGGCAACCAAAAATGAGCAGTATTGAAGATCGCGTAAAGAAAATTGTTGTGGAGCAACTGGGCGTCAAGGACGAGGAAGTCACTAGCGCTGCTTCTTTTGTCGACGATCTTGGTGCAGACTCGCTTGACACAGTAGAGCTGGTAATGGCTCTCGAAGAGGAATTCGAATGCGAAATTCCGGACGAAGAAGCAGAAAAAATCACTACCGTACAGCAGGCGGTAGACTACGTTAACGCGAATCTCGGATAACACCGGATTCACGTGTTGCCCGTGGCACCCAGCCTCAGGGCATTGTATAACCGGCCGGCAGCGTATGGCTGCTGACCGGCAAAAGTTTTATCACGAGGCCGGCCGAGCCTGTCACCTGTGACAGTTCCAATTAAACGCCGGTAAGTATGCAGCGCATACATCACCGGGAGCATTTGTATTGAGCAATCGTCGCGTCGTTGTCACTGGCCTTGGGGCGATTACTCCGCTCGGCAACACCGTGGCAGACACCTGGAAAAACCTGCTTGCAGGCGTCTCGGGTGCTGCGATGGTCGATTCCTTCGATACCGAAGGCTATCCCACCCGGTTTTCAGCCTCCGTAAAGGGGTTTGATGTAGCTGATTACATGAGCGCTAAAGACGCTCGAAAGATGGATACGTTTATCCATTTCGGCATTGCTGCCGGACTGCAGGCACTGGACGATGCGGGGCTGTCCGGCGACAACTACAACCCGGAACGAATCGGCGTCGCCATTGGCTCGGGTATTGGTGGTCTGCCGAACATTGAAACTCAGCATGCCAACCTGCTTAAATCCGGGCCGCGCAAAATTTCACCTTTTTTTGTGCCGTCGACCATCATCAACATGATCGCAGGCAACCTGTCCATTATGCGCGGTCTGCAAGGCCCGAATATCTGTATTACCACTGCGTGTACCACCGGAACTCATAACATTGGCGAGGCAGTGCGTCTTATAAAATACGGCGACGCCGATGCAATGGTGTGCGGTGGCGCAGAAATGGCGACCTGTCCGCTTGGTCTGGCCGGTTTCGGCGCGGCGCGAGCGCTTTCTACCCGCAACGACGATCCACAGGCAGCCAGTCGGCCCTGGGATAAAGACAGAGACGGCTTTGTACTTGGTGATGGCGCCGGTGTGCTGGTGCTTGAAGAATACGAAATGGCCAAAGCGCGTGGCGCAAATATTTACTGCGAGTTGAGTGGTTACGGCATGAGCGGTGATGCGTTCCATATGACACAGCCGGCCGAAAACGGAGACGGTGCTCGTCGCTGTATGCAGAGTGCTGTATCTGACGCGGGTCTGAACCCGCAGGATATCTCCTACATCAATGCGCATGGTACCTCGACTCTGGTTGGCGATGTCGCAGAGACTAATGCCATCAAAACACTGTTCGGTGACCATGCGAAACAACTGGCGGTAAGTTCCACTAAATCGATGACCGGACACTTGCTCGGTGCAGCTGGTGGTATTGAGGCGGTGTTTTCCGTGAAAGCGCTGCAGGAACAAAGCGTTCCTCCAACGATCAATCTGCACGACCCCGATCCCGCCTGTGATTTAGACTACGTACCGCATGAGGCCAGGGCAATACCCGTTAAACATGCGTTGTCCAACTCATTCGGTTTTGGTGGAACCAATGCAACGCTGATTTTCAGCCAACTGTAACGCAGTCAGCTTCTGCGTTGTGTGTTACCAGTGTGGTGCGGCAGTGAATGCCCGCCGTAGTGCGTGTCCTGATGTTTGTCTGGTGAGATCTTGTTAAAACGAATCATAGTACTGTTGTTTGTTTGTGTTGTCAGTGCTGCAGCATTTGCTGCGTACGATATATCTACTTTTTTAAAGTCTCCGCTTACGCCTGAAAACAAGTCGTTTGAGCTGCACATCAATCAGGGTGACACAATCCGCGGGATAGCCGGCAAACTTTCACAGGCAGGATTGTTGTCACGACCTCTGTGGTGGGAGTTGTACGCACGCTATGACGGCTCAGCACGCAGTATAAAAACCGGAGAGTACCCGCTGACCACAGCCATTACGCCGGTTGAATTGCTTGAGCAGCTTCAGGTTAGTAAACAAAAACAATTTGCTTTTACCATTCTCGAAGGCTGGAATATCTGGCAGTTGCGTGAAGCACTGTCAGCTAACGATGTGCTTGTGCATACCATGCAGGGTGTTGAAGATGCCAACGTGATGCAGTTTATCGGCGCTGAAGCAGGGCACCCGGAAGGGCAGTTTTTACCAGACACCTATCACTTCCCAAAAGGTACCACCGACGCACAATTCCTGTTGCGTGCGCATCAGGCTTTGCAGTCGAAACTTGCGAGTGTGTGGGCTTCACGACAGAACGATCTCCCGGTAAGCACGCCATATGAAGTGATGGTGATGGCATCTATAATTGAAAAGGAAACTTCAGTCGAAGCCGAGCGTGAAATTATTTCGGGTGTGATTGCCGGACGCTTGAAAAAAGGCATGCGCCTGCAAATGGACCCAACTGTTATTTACGGAATTGGCAAACAGTTTAACGGCAACATCACGCGCAAAGATCTACAGACCAAAACCGCGTATAACACTTATAAAATAGACGGTTTACCACCCACGCCTATTGCCATGCCAAGCGCACGGTCACTGGAAGCGGCGGTTAACCCGGCAGATACAAAAGCACTGTATTTTGTGGCAGACGGTACTGGCGGCCATCTGTTTAATGAAACTGTCGAAGAGCACAACAAGGCTGTGCGCAAATACATTC
>CAYZVB010000027.1:19779-24877 GCA_964481315.1 uncultured Granulosicoccaceae bacterium | reverse complement strand
ACCGTGCGCAGCCTTCGTACCGGCTCCCTGAGCGGCCCCGCCGGCAGCATAAAGCGATTGCCAAAAAGCGTGTGTGAATCGACCACAGCGATTTCAATATCACGCTGCAGCGCATAGTGTTGCAGGCCGTCATCACAGACAATCACATCACAACTGTCTTCAAGCTGCTGTACTGCCAGCATGCGTTTGCGGGCAACCACGACCGGTACGCCGGTGCGCTGCGCAATCAGTACCGGCTCATCACCGGCTTCAGCGGGGCTTGAGTTTGCGGTAACAGAGAATGCCGGGCCACCCCTGCGACTACCGCCATAGCCACCCGACACCACGCCGACATTCAGCTGCTTTTGCTTCAGGTGTTCAACCAGCGCAATTACCAGCGGTGTTTTACCGGCACCACCGGCTGTAATGTTACCGACGATTACAACCGGCACTTTTGCACGGTAGCCGCGCAGCAAGCCGCGGCGATAACACCACCGGCGAACCGAAGTGATGGCTGCATACAGCCACGCAACAGGTAAACAGAGAAATGCAATAACGTTTCTGTTTTGCCAGTGACGCGGAGCACTCAGCGACATAGACAACTACACCGCTGTATCTGCGCCAGGCTGTTCCTGACTGCCCTGCAGGTAGGCATAGTAGCCACCGCTTTTCAGTAACTGCTGATGAGTACCGATCTCTACAATTCTGCCGGCGTCCATCACAATAATACGATCGGCGTTTTCAATGGTGCTAAGCCGATGTGCGATTACAATGGTCGAACGGTTCTGCATTAGCTCTGCCAGACCCTGCTGAACTTTGCGTTCGGATTCAGTATCGAGTGCAGAGGTTGCTTCATCGAGCACCAGCAGCGGTGCGTCTTTTAGTATTGCCCGTGCTATCGCAATACGCTGCCGCTGCCCGCCCGACAACATCACACCGTTTTCACCCACCACGGTCTGGTAACCATCTGAGAGCTTTTCAATAAACTCATGCGCATGAGCCGCACGACAGGCTGCTTCAACCGCTGCCGCATCGGCTCCCTGCATTTTTCCATAAGCAATATTGGCCATCACGGTATCGTTGAATAACGTAACTTCCTGCCCGACGTATGAGATATGTGACCGCAGACTTGCCAACGTATATTCACGAATATCGGTGTTATTAATTGCAATGCAGCCGCTACTCACATCGTAAAGGCGGGGCAGCAAATTAGCGATTGTCGATTTACCACTGCCCGATCCACCGACCAGTGCGACGGTTTCCCCGGCGGCAACCGCAAAGTTTAAGTTTTCAAGCACCGGCTTGCCGTTGCTGTAACTGAAATCAACCGATTCAAACGCAACTTCTATTTTTTTACTGTTTAATTCTGCAGTACCGGTATCACGCTCTGAGTTGGAATCGAGCACTTCAAACACGCTTTGCCCCGCGGCAACACCTGCCTGTATTTTTGCATTCACCAGTGTCAGCTGTTTTATTGGTGCGAAGAGCATCATCATCGCGGTAATAAAAGACATAAACACACCAACCGAAATCTCACCGACAAATCGACCGGACGATGCCAGAAAGACAATAATCGCAAGCGCTATCGCTACCAGAAACTGAATTACCGGTGCGCTTGCCGCACGGGTAAACGTTTCCTTTACATTGAGACTGCGATTGGTTTCATTGGCGGTTTCAAAGTGCTGTCTTTCATATTCACGACCGCCAAACACCTTAACCAGGCGCTGCCCCTCTACAGCTTCTTCAATCACACTGGCCACCCTGCCCATGGAATCCTGTATGCCATAGTTGAGTTTGCGAAAGCGTCTGCTGACAAACTTAACGATAAGAGCCACCAGTGGCCCAAGAATCAGAAAGCCGAGAGAAAGCTTCCAGCTGTGATACAACATCAGACACAACAACCCGATAATGGTCAGACTGTCCCTGACAAGAATGGTTAAACAGTCAGTGGCCACCACCGCCATATTGCGAACATTGAAAGTCACCCGCGAAATCATGTCACCGGCCGATGAATGATCAAACGTTGCTGTTGGCATATCGAGGTATTTATCAAACAGCTCGCGGCGAATCTGTTTGACAATACTCCAGCCAATCTTCGCCATCAGAAAGGTCGAGAAAAATCCGGCCAGTCCGCGAAAAATAAAAATCACCACAATCAACACAGGCACATAAGTTATCGCCTGCATATCGCGCTCGACAAAACTGCCATCGAGCATCGGCTTCATTAATGCAGCAAACGCTGGACTGGAGGCGGCATAGACAATCATGGCCAGAATAGCCATCGCCAGTGACCAGCGGTACGGGTTGACGTAACTCAGCAAGCGTCGGTAGACACCGAGCGGTTTTGCAGAGCCTGCAGAGGTGTTGCTCAAAGAATATTCCGTTGCATAGTGCCCGGCGTGCCGGTATTCGTTTCGGGGCAGTGAAATTTTATCACACACGGTCGGGCAGCTCCGCGTATTGCTGGAATGACAGACTCGCCTACTGTCTTCTCCACAGGCGCAGGCTCTGTCTGCGAAATTCTTCAACCTGAGTGTCACTGCCGTCGGCAACAACAAAACTTACGGCACCGCTTTTTGCAGTTTCGTACTGTACGCTTTGCACTTGCCGGTAGCGCGCACTGACTTCGGCATGCGGAAATCCGTAGCGATTGCGGTAACCTGCGCTGTGCACCACGTGGCGCGGGCGGGTTGCCTGAACAAAAGACAACGTCGAAGACGTGCTGCTGCCATGGTGAGGTGCCAGCAGCACCTCTACCTGCGGCAACCCCCGATTCAGCAGCTGCTGTTCACCACGCACCTCAACATCACCGGTAAGCAACGTATGCTTCCCCTGCACTGTTGATATAAGCAACACACACGAACGGTCATTGCGGCTGCCGGTATCGCTTTGCTGCGGATGAAGAATCTGAAACTGAATGTTATCCCACTGCCACGATTGTCCGGGGCTGCATAAAACGGCCTGCGGCAGCTCCACTGCAGGCGCAGACACCAGTACATCGTTTACCTTTGTACCTGCAAGCAACGCTTTTGCACCACCGATATGATCGCGATCTGCATGCGAAATAATCAACCGGTCAACCGTTTCAATACCTTTATGCTGCAGGTACGGCAGAATGACCGCATCGCCACTGTTAAAGGTACTGGAAAACGCCGGACCGGCGTCATACACCAGCGTGTGGCTGTGGGTTTGCACAACAACCGCGGTACCCTGCCCCACGTCCAGCACCGCAACTGAATAACTTCCGTGTGCAGGTGTTTTTGTAGAAACCCAGAAGACCGGTATCAGCAACACAGAGCCCAGCCAGCGTACCCGTGGCAACACCGGCAGCAAGGTGACAACCGCAATCGCTGCAGACATCATCAGCACACCGCTACTGATAACACCCAGCTGAACCAGCGCATATTCCCAGCGCGCCTGAAGCGATAGAAAATAATCAACACCCTGCAGCACCCAGTCAACCGGTGTCAGTAGGAACGTTGCCAGCGCCGGTTTAATCATAGCAAGCATCGATGCAATAAAAATAACAGGTGTCAGCAACATACCGACTACCGGCACGGCAACAAAGTTGGCCAGCGGTGCCACCAGAGACATTTGCCCGAAAAATAAAATACCCAGCGGATACATACCAATGGTAATTAGCAGGTGCCCGCGCAGTATTGTCGTCAAACGAATTCCCTTATCGTCTTTGGGTACAAACGAATACACCACATACAAAATAGCGACTGCTGCAAACGACATCCAGAAACCGGGAGAAAGCACGACCAGCGGATTCACCAGACATACAATAAGCAGCGCCAGCGCCAACGCGCTGTGGCGTGGCTGATGACGCGCCACCAAACTTAAAACCGCAAGCGTACTAAACATTAACAGCGCCCTTTGTGTTGGCACTGAAAACCCTGCAAGCGCTGCATAACACAGTGCAGAAACAGCAGAACAGATCAGAATAAACGGCATACGTGAAAACACTTTCAGTATGCTGCTAATACGCCACAACACTGCTGCCACGACACCGGCAAAGGCACCAACCAGAGATATATGCAAGCCGGAAATCGCCAGCAGATGGTTGGTACCGGTATCGATAAAACGCTGCCACTGCTGCTGACCAATTGCACTGCGATCACCGATCGATAACGCCAGAATTAAACCACTGTGCTGCAGATTGTTTGTGGCAACCTGCAGGCGCTGTTTCAGCCACAGCCTGCCCTGCTGCAGCCATGCCATCGGCGTTTGCCGCATGCCGGTGTGTAGCGCGTTGTCACTGTCACGGACATAGCCGGTGGCAACAATACGGTTTTGAAACAGCCAGCGTTCATAATCGAAGCCACCGGGGTTCATAAAACCATTGGGTGCTCGCAGTTTAACCGTAAGCTTCCAGCGTTCACCGGCGCGGACTTCCAGCGGATTGCGATACCAGCTCAACCGCAGCATCGCGCCATTGGCAGCATACGTGCTGTTCGATTCAGCTTCATGCAGCGTTTCAGCGCGCAACAGAAATCGCTGCCGTTGCGGGTTAGTGTCGGGCAGACCTACAATGGTGCCGGTCACCTGCACCTCGCGGTTTAACCACTCATCACTTAACTGCTTACTGAGAATGGTTTGCGCATTCAATGCGGCCAGTAAAAAGCCGGCAATAAAACAACTGACAACCGGCGCACGACGTACACACACCGCTGCAAGCGCCAGCAATGCAACTGCAAGCCACAGAGCAGGCAATTGTGGCAAACGGAAAAGAAAGGCAATACCGGCAACAAAGAAAACGACATAAACAACCACTGCAATACTTCACAAATACAACTTCAGCCGGCAGCTTAGCGCAGCCGCCGGACAATGCCAAACGTTTGCTACTGCAGGTGCAAAGACCCGTTACTTAAGTGATACGTCTTTTGCATTCGCGCGGCCAGACGAGTGTCGTGCGTGACAATCAGAAATGCGGTACCAAGCTCTTCGTTCAGTTGCAGCATTAACTCATACACACCAGCCGCGGTTGACTCATCGAGGTTACCGGTGGGCTCATCAGCCAGTACCAGCCGCGGGCGATTGATCAATGCTCTGGCAATCGCCGCACGCTGGCGCTCCCCGCCGGAAAGCTCGGCAGGTTTGTGGGTTAGTCGCTGCC
>CAYZVB010000027.1:18232-19769 GCA_964481315.1 uncultured Granulosicoccaceae bacterium | reverse complement strand
TCTTGATGAGCTGATCGCGGAGCAGCACAAGGCGGGCCGCATCTTTGCGACCGATAAGCAGTGGCATGGCGACATTTTCAACCGCGCTGAATTCCGGCAACAGATGATGAAACTGGTAGACAAAGCCCAGCACATCATTGCGCAGACGCCCGCGCTGCGCCGGATTCAACCGGTACATATCGACGCCATCGAGTGCCACAGACCCGTGATCAGGTGTGTCCAGGCCGGCAAGAATATGCAGCAGCGTACTTTTACCACAACCCGAGCTGCCAATAATCGCCACCTGTTCACGCGGCTCGACGGCAAGATTAAGGTTGCTCAGCACTTCTACGCGGTGCTGGCCCTGCTTATAAACGCGCTCGACTCCGGACGCATGTAAAACGAGATCATTCATAGGCCAGCGCTCTTGTTCAGGCCGGTTGTGTTATTCATAAGCCAGTGCTTCGGCAGGTTCGGTACGGGCTGCCCGCCATGCCGGATAAAGTGTTGCAACCAGTGTCAGTACCAGCGCAAGGCAGGCAACTTTAATCACATCGTTATAATCAAGTTCAGACGGCAGCACATCAATGTAGTAAACATCTTTAGGCAGGAACTGCGTCTGGAAAAAACGTTCGATGGCCGGCACCAGAGTTTCCACATTCAGCGCCAGTGATATACCACCGACAAGCCCCAGCGCCGTACCAATTACACCAATCAGCGCACCCTGAATTAAAAAGATCATCATGATCGATTTGGGTGAAGACCCCATGGTACGCAGAATCGCAATGGCCGCCTGTTTATCAGTGACCACCATCACCAGCGTACTGACAATATTAAAAGCAGCCACCGCCACAATGAGTGAGAGAATCACAAACATCACGGTTTTTTCAGTGCGAACGGCGCGAAAAAAATTGGCGTGTTGCTGCGTCCAGTCACTCACCCAGTAATCTTCACCAACCTCACTGGCAAGGTCACTTGCCACGCTGCGTGCTGCAAACATATCTTCAAGACGCAACCGCACACCGGTGTAGCCTTTATTAAGTTTCATTAGTACAGAGGCGTCATCAGCATGCATGATGGCAAAGTTGCGATCGTATTCGAACATACCAATGTCGAATATGCCGCGCACCGTAAAACGTTTCATACGCGGCAACACCCCTACCGGCGTCACGCTCGCCTCCGGAGTAATCACAGTGATTTTGTCGCCAACCACCGCACCCAGGTACTGAGCCAGCGCACTGCCAAGCACGATTTCAAAAGCACCGGGCTTAAGATCATCAAGGACACCGGCGACCATTTTTTCGCCAATGTCTGACACTTCGGGTTCTTCACCGGGCAACACACCGCGCACCACAATACCGGTAACCTGTTTGCCCTTGACCACCATCACCTGCCCCTCAACGTAGGGAGCAGCACCTTCCACTTCGGGGTGCTCAACGGCCGCCTCGGCCAGCTCGCGCCAGTTTTGCATGGGTTCTTCAAAAAGAGTGATGGTGGCGTGCGATGCGGCACCAAGAATGCGCTCGCGCAGCTCTTTTTCAAAGCCGTTCATCACCGA
>CAYZVB010000027.1:13187-18222 GCA_964481315.1 uncultured Granulosicoccaceae bacterium | reverse complement strand
ACATTACGGTGATTAACGCCGTCACTCCAAGCGCAATACCGAGAATGGAGATCAGCGAAATAAACGAGATAAAGTGGTTGCGTCGTCGTGCGCGCGTATAGCGCAAGCCGACAAACAATTCGTAGGGCTGCAGCATGCTTTACTGGGTTACGTGAGCGGTGGGCCCGGTACCATTTTCCTCCAGCAGACATACTTGCACCTGCGGGACTTCAACGGACCTTCGGCCGAATGCCAATTAGATTACCACAGGGCATGCCAGTGTCAGCGAAGCCTGCATTACCGTCTCTACTGAATCGACACCGGTGAGCTGCCGGACTCGAACAGCGCCGCGAATACGGGCACAATCAACGTTCGAACCGCCACGACGTCAGACCAATGAAACTGCTGGTATTTCAACACATCGAGTGCGAACACCCAGGAAAACTGCGCGACTATCTGAATCGCGACGGAGTAGACTGGTCATCGGTAGAGCTCGACGAAGGTGAGCCTATCCCCGATCTCGAGCCATTCGACGCGCTGTGGGTGATGGGCGGCCCGATGGATGTCTGGGACACCGACGAGCACCCGTGGCTAATTCACGAAAAAGCTGCCATCAAACGCTGGGTAGATGAACTGCGGCGTCCGTACCTGGGGTTGTGTCTGGGACATCAGCTGCTGGCCGACGCACTCGGCGGCAGCTGCAGCAAACTCAGCCCGCCGGAAATCGGTGTGCTCGACATTGAACTGACCGATGCCGGACGGCAGGACCCGATTTTCAAAGATATGCCACAACAGCAAAAGGCATTGCAGTGGCATTCGGTACAGGTACAAAACACACCGGAAAATACCGTCATACTGGCGAGCTCTGGCGCCTGTGAAAATCAGGCGATGCGCGTCGGTGACAATGCGTGGTCCATGCAATACCACGTTGAAGTCGAACCGGATACCGTAGATACCTGGTCGCTGGTACCGGCCTACCGACAGGCGCTAATCAACACACTTGGTGAGGCGGCACTGCCGGAATTGCTAAATAGCGCTACCGATAACCTCGACGACTTTGCAGCAAACTCCGAACTGCTGTACCGCAACTTTATGCAGGCGATCAGCTGAGGCACACGTTGACTTCAGACAACACACTCACAGAACAGGTTCAGGCCGTTGTCATTGGTGCCGGCGTAGTCGGACTGGCGGTAGCACGTCAGCTGGCACTGCAGGGTCATGAAGTGATTGTGCTGGAAGCAGACAGCGCTTTCGGTCAGGGTGTAAGCTCGCGCAACTCCGAAGTTATTCATGCAGGCATTTATTATCCGCCGGGCTCATTGAAAGCAACGCTATGCGTACGCGGCAAACAATTGCTTTACCAGTACTGTCATGAGAGACACATCACCGCCAAAGCTGTCGGCAAATTAATTGTCGCCACCAGTGAAGATGAAACAGATCAACTGCGACAGCTGCAACAAAAAGCACAAAGCAACGGTGTGACCGATATCCGGTTAATAGAAGGCCGGGCTGCCATTGACATGCAACCACAGCTCAATTGCCACGCGGCATTGCTGTCACCCTCAACCGGTGTTGTCGACAGTCACAATTTTATGTTGTCTCTGGTGGGTGATATAGAAAACTCAGGTGGTATGGTGGTTTTTAATGCACCGGTAGAAAGCTTAACCGTTAACAGCAATTCACTCAGTGTTACCACCGGTGGCGAGTCGGCAATGACGCTTAACACCAGCTTGCTCGTCAACTGCGCCGGACTTAACGCGGTACCACTCGCTGGCAATATGGCAGGGCTGCCAGCGTCCAGTGTGCCGCAGGCTAGTTATGCCAAAGGCAACTACTTTAAGCTGCAGGGCCGCGCTCCGTTTAACATGCTGATCTACCCGGCGCCGGTGGTGGGCGGACTCGGTGTTCACCTAACACTCGACCTGGCCGGCAATGCGCGCTTTGGACCGGATGTCGAATGGCTCGATCATGGACCACCGTTCAATTACCGCGTTAACCCGCAGCGTTCAGAAAGCTTTTACGCTGCCATCCGGCGCTACTGGCCTGCCCTGCCCGACGAAGCACTGCAGCCGGACTATGCCGGCGTGCGCCCGAAAATCGAAGGCTCTACCGACTTTCAGATAGCGACGCCCTCGACGCATGGAATCGCCGGACTGTTTAATCTATTCGGTATAGAATCTCCGGGGCTTACCTCTTCACTGGCCATTGCCGAATATGTCGGCCGGGCCGTCAGCGTGTGAAAACAGAGACACCTTATGACCATACCATTCACCCCACTGGTAAATAACCTTCCGGCCACCACACCGTTTGTCGGCCCGGAAACGCTCGAACGCCAGAACAACAACACCAAATTCAAGGCACGCATTGGCGCTAACGAAAGCGCCTTTGGCATTTCACCCAAAGCGCTGCAGGCCATGCAGGAAAGTCTGCCCAACAGCAGCTGGTATGCAGACCCCGAAAGCTATGAACTACGAGAAGCGCTGGCGAACGTGCACGGCGTGCAGATGAATGAAATTTGTGTCGATGCAGGTATCGACAGTTTACTGGGGTTAACAGTACGCATGCTGGTACCGCCCGGTGGAAAAGCAGTCACATCAAAGGGAGCGTACCCGACCTTCAACTACCATGTTGCGGGCTTTGGCGCAGAGCTTGTTACCTTGCCGTATCAGGGTTTTCATGAAGACCCGAACGCATTGCTGCAGGCAACCAAAGAACATAACGCGCCACTGACGTACTTTGCCAACCCGGACAACCCAATGGGCACATGGCACAGTGCAGAAGCAGTTAGTGATTTTATTGCCGCCGTTCCTGACAACACCGTCCTGGCGCTCGACGAAGCCTATATTGAGTTTGCAGAAACCGCTATCGCACCACCGATAGATACGTCCAATCCGCGGGTTATACGCTTTCGCACTTTCTCGAAAGCCTACGGTATGGCCGGCCTTCGTATCGCCTATGCCATCGGCCACCCCGACCTGATTAGCGGGCTCAACAAAATTCGCAACCACTTCGGTATTAATCGTGTGTCACAAATCGGTGCACTCGCCTCCGTCACAGACACTGAATTTCTACCGCAGGTTCGCGAACGTGTGCAAAGTGCCAGAGCAAAAGTGATGGCATTTGCAAAAGAGCGCAACCTGTACGCCGAACCTTCCTACACCAATTTTGTTGCTGTTGATCTTGAATCAACTGAAAAGGCACAGGCGATGATTAAGCACCTGGCAAAGCACGGTGTGTTCATGCGTATGCCCGGTGTTGAGCCGCTTAACCGCTGCATTCGAGTCGGGCTGGGAACAGATGCCGAGTTCGACACTTTTGTCGAAGCATTTGACGCTTTCAAACTGTAAAGTGCGTACGGGTTTAAACAGACAGATGCAGCAAAAGCAGCGAGGTCAGGCAGCCGCCCCGGCACCTTTGCGTGACAGTAAACCACGCTGCGGGTCATAGCCCACTACCGCTGCAGCAAGAAATACCAGCGTGCACATAAAAACCACCGCCAGTGCCAGCCAGTTAATTTTTTCGTACAGCGCAAACCGAACAAGTTCTACCGCATAGGTAAACGGATTAAGTGCACAGATCCAGTACAACACCACGCTGGACTCAAGCATTTTCCACAGCGGGTATAACGCCGACGATGCAAAAAACATCGGGAAAATAACAAAGTTCATCACACCGGCAAAGTTCTCAAGCTGCTTTACCACCGATGACAACAACAACCCAAGCGCACCCAGCATCAAGCCCGCCATGACCAGTGCCGGCAACACTAAGATGTATCCGGCCAGCGGTGGGCGGATATCCCAGAACCACGCAATGGCCAGAAATACATAGACCTGAATAATCGCTACAATCACACCGGCCAGCAGCTTACACAACAGCAAATACCAGCGTGGCAGCGGGCTGGTCAGTAACACTCGCATGCTACCCATTTCGCGATCGTAAACCATCGACAATGAACTCTGCATGCCGTTAAACAGCAGAATCATGCCAAGCAAACCGGGTGTGATGTACTCTTCATACAAAATATAGGTTTCATACGGCGGTACAATAGATACACCAAGTACCGAACGAAACCCTGCGGCAAAAATAAACAGCCATACCAGCGGCCGCACCAGTGCCGCAAAAAACCGACCGCGCTGATTAATAAACCTCAAACCTTCGCGTTTACAAACACCGCGCAAACACAGCCATGCAGCCGCTATGCTCATGATGCAGGCTCCTGCAGTGCGGCGCCTGAACTGCCTTTAGAATGATCACCGGTTACCGCATTAAACAGCGCAGCAATATCACTGACCCCTGCGCTTTGCAGAAGCTCACCTACCACACCGCTGCTCACTAATTCACCGCGGTT
Source organism: uncultured Granulosicoccaceae bacterium (assembly GCA_964481315.1). GTDB lineage: Bacteria > Pseudomonadota > Gammaproteobacteria > Granulosicoccales > Granulosicoccaceae. Next base: position 13,895 of record CAYZVB010000027.1, on the reverse strand, counting down.
CAAAATATAGAGGTCATCGGTATTTGAAATTTCATCAAGCAGGTGTGTTGCCCACAGCACACCGGTTTGCCGGGTATGACACAGTGATTTCACATGCTCGACAAAACTGCTGCGACTGCTCAAATCCAACCCGACAGTCGGCTCATCAAGTAACAGTAACGACGGCCGGTGCAACAGGGCACGGCACAACTCAACGCGCCGCCGCTGCCCGCCACTTAGGCTGCCGGCCTTGCGCTTCAACAGACCATCAAGCCCGTGCACCTGCAAACCTTCTTCAATGCGGCTGCGCGCTGCTTTTTTGTTAATACCATGCAGCGCGCAGGCATACATCAGGTTTTGCATCACGGTGAGGTCAAGGTCGAGCGTGGTGCGCTGAAACACCACGCCTATCTTTGCCAGCGCAGGCAATGTGTTCGCCTGCAAGTCAAAACCGGCTATCGAAACACTGCCGCTGCCTGCCGCATACAGACCGGTGATAATTGAGAACAGCGTTGTCTTACCTGCCCCGTTTGCCCCCAGCAGCGCCACAAAATGGCCGGCAGGGACAGTAACGGATACGTTGTGCAGCGCTTTGGTCTGGCCGTAACTGAAACAAACCGATTCAGTCTGCAGTGATTTTTCAGCCAAAGGTAACCACCAGCGCTGTTTTGCCTGCCATTATCCGGTGGTGCACAGTAATTATTCCGCAAGTTCTCGTAATTGGTATTA
>CAYZVB010000027.1:1174-13177 GCA_964481315.1 uncultured Granulosicoccaceae bacterium | reverse complement strand
GTTCACAAGCTCAACCGCCCATGACATTTACCGTGCTTTGGCCCGCCGTGCGCTGGCCTGATGACCGCGCCATTGAAATCTCAAGCCTCGACAACCGCGGCAACGCCGTGTTCACCGAGTGCTTTGACACGGTCACCGACGAACAATGGGCAGCCTGCGATGCCATTGTGAGCTTTAAAGACATTCCTGAAGCACACCGCCACAAGCTGAAGAACTGCAAAATTTTTGTGACCTCAAAGGTAGGCTTCGATAATCTCGATATCGCCTATTGGGGCAAGGCCGGCGTTCCGGTCTGCAACGTGCCCGACTACGGCACCAAAGACGTTGCCGATCATGCCATCGCACTAATGCTTGCGCTGATGAAAGGCATTTCGTTCCATACCCGCGAGCTTAAAAACGACCCGCAGGGCAACTGGCGCCCGATGCTAAACCCGTATGGCAGGCGTTTATCAACCTGTCACTTCGGGGTGGTCGGACTCGGGCGTATCGGTACCGCCACCGCACTGCGTGCAAAAGCTTTTGAAATGCAGGTCAGCTGTTACGACCCGTATGTTGAAAACGGCAGTGAACTGGCGCTGGGCATTGACCGGGTGAGAAGTCTGGCAGAGCTGTTTCAGCGCTGTAATGTGGTTAGTGTGCACGTGCCACTGTCAGATGCTACCACCGGGTTAATTAACCACGAAGTGCTATCACACAGTAAAGAGGGGCTCATGCTAATCAATACGGCACGCGGACCGGTAGTTGATCTGACGGCGCTTCATAATGCGCTACAGTCAAACACCGTACAGGCAGCCGGCCTCGACGTGCTCGAAACCGAACCCGCCGACCCCGAACACCCGCTGATCAAGGCATGGTCGGCTAACGAACCCTGGATAGACAATCGCCTGTTAATCACACCCCATTCAGCGTTCTGCACACCAGAAAGCATGCACGACATGCGCTTCAAGGCGGGTCAGGTTGCTATTGAATACCTTGCTGAAGGGCTACTGCAAAACTGTGTCAATAAGGAATTTTTAAACTAAACGAACCATCAACATACTTCACCGCAGGCAAACCCCGATGCCCATGCCCACTGAAAATTAAAACCACCGAGATGCCCGGTCACATCGACCACCTCGCCTACAAAATATAATCCGGGCTGAGTTTTGGACTCCATGGTTTTGGAAGACAAGCCATCAGTATGCACGCCACCCAGTGTAACCTCAGCGGTTTTATAACCTTCAGTACCGGCCGGCACCAGCTGCCACCGGTTAAGCTGCAAACCGATTTCCGTTAACGCTGCGTTGGAACAATCAGCAAGCGGTTTTTCACTACTTTGCTGCCACCACAGACTCTCGAGCTCCTGCACCAGACTTTTTGGCAAATACTGACTCAGTACCGTACGGACCAGGCTTTTGGGCGTAGTTTGCTTTGAGTTAATCAGTAACTCAGCGACATTTACACCCGGCAACAGATCGACCTCAATAGCCTGCCCGGGTACCCAGTAATTCGATATCTGCAACACCACCGGTCCACTCAGCCCGCGGTGCGTAAACAACAGCGCTTCCTGAAATACCGTGTTACCGAAACGGATTTCTGCATCGATCGCGTTACCGGAAAGCCGTGAAAACATCGCTTTTAACGCGCCATCGAATGTATACGGCACCAGACTCGCACGCAGCGGTAACACCTGCATACCAAACTGTTCTGCAATTTCATAACCGAGTGGTGTTGTCCCCATACTCGGGATGGATAAACCACCGGTCGCCACTACCAGTGAAGTAGCAGTCATTTCGCCAAGGCCGGTCACTACCCGGTAACCACCGTCACTGGTAACACTAACGCTTTCGATAGCACATTTGGTTACGACCTCTGCACCAAAATTCGCACATTCGTCTAACAGGATATTGAGAATATCTTTAGCTTTGTTGTCGCAAAACAGTTGCCCGTGCTTACGTTCGTGATATGGCACACCATGCTCAATGACCTTGCCAATGAAATCCCATGCGGTATACCGACTCAGTGCCGACTTAACAAAATGCGGGTTGCTGCACAGGAAGTTATTCTCAGTCACATAAAGGTTAGTGAAGTTACAACGCCCGCCGCCGGACATTAGGATTTTACGACCGGCCTTGTTACTTTTTTCAAGCACCCGAACGCGTCTTCCGCGACGCCCGGCATGCCAGGCCGTCATCAGTCCGGCTGCACCGGCACCCAGCACAATAACATCAAAGTGTTCCGGCATAGGTCAGTGTGTCGGCTGCAACAAATAATAATTGGTATTATTCACAATGCACTGCCCACCGGAGGGTTAGCGGGTTCAGCACGGCTAAAAAAATCGCCGGAAATCCCTTCAACCGCACAGGCTTTTATCACAGCACTTCGCGATTGCAGCGCCTGCACCATGGACTCAAGTGCAGGAAAAGCACTAAGCTTAAATGTGCCGCGCTCTAAAGACGGATACAACTGCTGCCAGCGCAGACTCAGTGCAAGGTATATATCAATCACGCAGGGCTCATCGCTAAATAAGTAACTACCAGACTGTTGTGCATATAGCGAATCAAGAATACTCAGGCTGTTGTGCAGGCGCTGACGAACCATTTTTCTAAACTCCACCTGCTTTTGTTCATCTTTGCCCACAAATTTATCTGCATAGAACAATTGCCTGAGATCAGGGTGTACGGTGTTAGCCATGAAAAACAGCCAGCGTAAAAAGTCTGAACGGGACTGATGCCCAGGCGGCACCACCATGGTAGTGCTATTCGACTCACCAATGTACAACGCAATGGCGGCGGTTTCAGCAATGGTTTGCCCGTCGATCACGCAGGCTGGAATCAGGCCGGTCGGGTTAAGCGACAAATAGGCTTGTGAGTGTTGCTCTGCAACACTTCGATCAACCAGCACATCGGTGTATTCAAGGCCCAGCTCTTCAAGAAGAATGCGAATAATTAACGATGCATTGTCAGGCGCATAGTAAAGAACAATCTCTTTCATTCAGTTAACTCAAAAGCGGTAGAGGCGACTATTTCGCCATTGAGTTGTAATTCTACGTGATGCATACCGGGGTATAGCGCTCTGACTGTAGTACGTTTAAATGCCTGCTTTTTCTCTGCAAGTTGCTGCTCACCAGCTTTAAGCTCAACAGTTTTCCACTTAAAGACCTTGCGGCGGGCAGCGTCGTTTTTGCCCTGGTACTGCACAATGTAGTCAACCAGAAGCGATTGTTTTTTGCGGCTGCTGTTTGTAAGTGTTGCGCTTATTACCAGCGCATCGCCAATGCAAAGCTTTTTGGCAGAAAGCGATAGTTTTGCCTCTATTCCCGACGGTTTGGCAAACCCGATCAATTTCAGTGCGCGTTTGTCACCGTCTTTGATCATACTGCGCAAGCCCTGCTTAATAATCCAGTCCCGGTGCGGGTTACTGTTTTTTGACCAGTCTTTACATAAGTCAATCACTAATGCCGGGTGATCCTTACTCAGATCATTAAGGTTATTAGCCACAGACTTTCTAACATACAGCTCCGGGTCGTCTTTTAACGCACTGAGAATTGGCAGCACCGGAGAAGGGTCTGCTATCAAGTCGTTCAGTTTTGCCCCCCACGGCAGGCGGGTGCGACAACCTTCAGAACACCATCGCCGCACGTGCGGGTTTGTGTCTGCCATGTTGTCATAAAGAAACTCAAAAGTTTGCTGTGGATAATGTTGTACAAACGGACGCACCGCATATTCAGCGCTGAATCTTTTAGTCAGCGCCACCATGCATTGCATGGACTCATCAAAGTGCTGCAAACCATGGTCGGCAATGAACTGTCCGACCGGCCACTGCAGCCAGCCATCGGTCACCGATTCGCAGTCAGGAAGTTCCGCAGGCAGACTTTTTTCAAGGATTTTTACCGCACGCGGATAGGCTTTGGGCAGCGTTTCACGCATTGCTGTCGCAAAGTGCTGCACACGACCGTTAAACTCCAGCTCGTTTAGGTTTTTGCAACACAACTGCACAAAGCGTTTGCTGTCAAAAGCACTGTGTACCGATGCAATTTGAGCCGCCATTGCTTTCGCTGCAGCGCGATCAAACCAGTCTTTGTGGGATTTCTTTTCCGTCGCCGCCACTGTTCTACCCGAATGCAAGAGACTCGTGAATTACGGGTCGAGCGCCAATGCGCCCGCCCCTTCAGTTCACGTTATCTCATTCATTCGGTGTACAAATCAACCCACCGCTTTGGCTTTCAGCGCCTGCATGTTTTCTAAAGTCAGTATGCAGGCATTGGCGGCTTCTTCGCCTTTTTTCACAAAGTGGTTGAAAAAGAAATCGTGGTGTTCGCCATGCTCATGGAAGTGATGCGGTGTCAGCACCACAGACAGCACCGGTACTTCGCTGTCGAGGGATACCTGCATCATAGCGTCGAGCACGGTACTGGCAACGAAGTCGTGGCGATAAATCCCACCGTCGACAATAAGCCCTGCCGCGATGATGACATCGTACTCACCGGTTTTGGCCAGCAGCTTGGTTTGCAGTGGAATTTCAAGACTGCCCGGTACTGAAAAAAGCTCGATTTCAGTGACACCGCGTCCGGCCATTTTCTGCGTGAAAGACTCACGCGCACGACTCACAATGTCGTTATGCCAGCCGGCTTCGATGTAGGCGATTTTTGAGTTGGAAAGATCACTGCCAGGCAGTGCTACAGCATTATTTGACTGATTCATGGCATTCTCCTTAAGAATGGTTTCCAGAATCAGGGCGCGACGGGCGGGCACACAGGTGCCCGGTATTTCCCGCTCTCTCTTATCCGGACTATGACCGTCGGTTTCGGATTCACACCGAATCTGCTGACCACCACAACCGTGGTGCGCTCGCGGACTTAGCTTCGACTGTGCACATGCACAAGCCGAATCATCACCGCCGGTGGGGAATTACACCCCGCCCCGAGAACGTGTTGCCGCGACAATCGCGACAGTTGCAGTGTATTGCGTTTATGAGTGATTTGTAAACAGGCACAGACCGCAAAAACAGTCGCTTTTTAGCCGCTGCACCAACACAAAACTGGTGGTGCCCGGCGACAAATCAACACAGGGAGTGTGTCGACCGGACACACCGGTTTATTTAGTCCCCGAACACGCCGCTAACCGCCAGCCAGCGCACATTCGTACAGTCGCCCCCACTCAGGCTGGCTTTCACTGACACCGGCCAGCCGCAGACAATGCCAGGCCATGGCATGGTTTGACGACGTCACCGGCAGACCAAAACGGGTTTCAAGTGCTGCGATTTCATCGACCAGTCGCACACTGGTGCACGAAACAAACACCATATCCACGTCGCATTTGCGGAGAATGGTGTCGATTCCGGCCGTGATACTTTTGGCGTCGATTTTCGCTACCACCGGATCCATTGGCTCATTAAACGACCCGAATACCGGAACTTCGTAACCTGCATTAACAATGTAAGAACGCACCGTGGTATTCACGTCGCTGCGGTACGGCGTAAGCACCGCAATGCGCTTTGCCGACAACGCATCGAACGCCGCAAATGCCGCCGTCACCGGTGTTGTGACCTGAGCATTCGGCTGTACGCTCTGCACCTGATTAAAGATGGTCTGCTCGCCCAGCACGGTGGTCGCCGATGTACAACCGTAGGCCACCACATCAAGCGTGTCGCCCGGCAAAATGCAACTGAGTGCTGCCGGAATCTTCTCTTTCATCGCCGCAAGCGTTGACGGGGTAACCTCGGGAGAGTTTTCGACACGCGTGTGATAGCACTCCACACCCGGTGTTGAAATGACACGCCGGAATTCGTGCTCGAGCGTATAGTCCGAAGACAACACCACCAGCCCTACTCTGGCACGTGTTGCCACCCCTTCGTCAGTGGTGAATGGCAAATGCTCAATCAGTTGCCATTCGGTTTCCTGCGTTGACGACAAAGCAAAAACGCCTAGTCGACAACTGCGGTTACAGCGATTTCGACAGTGAAATCAGGTGATGCCAGTTTCGACTCAACACAGGCACGGGTTGGCGCATTGCCCGGCGACACCCAGGCGTCCCAGACGCTGTTCATGTCGGCAAATGTGCCAATATCGGACAACCAGATGGTAGCGGTCAGCAGTTTTGACTTGTCGGTGCCGGCCTCTGCCAGCAGGTTGTCGATTTCCTGCAGAATATCTTTGGTCTGGTCAACAACGCTTGCGCCTTTGGCGTTCTGGGCCACCTGACCGGCAGTGGAGACAATGCCTCCATGCACTACCGCCTGGCTCATACGCTCACCGCTCTTGATTCTTTTAATACCCATGACTTGTCTCCGTAGAATGCTGTTTCAGGTGTGTGATTTTGCGCGTCGCAGTGTAACAGAAGCGGCCGGGAATCTGCGCGGTAGAAGTCCGCGTAGCGAGAGCGTGTCCGTTTGAGCCTGAATGGGTTTTTATTTGAGAAGCATAGTTGATCATACGCGACGATAATAAAGGCGCATTCAGGCGCAAATCCGGCGCGCTCGCAGTAGCGGAGGTTCTGCCGCGCAGACTCCTGCCTGCACGCATCGCAGCGACGGCACATTTCTAACCTGCCGGCTTTAGCAGTATCATGTCACCACTCACCGCAACAGGATACGCTCATGAGATTTTTACACACCATGGTTAGAGTGCGCGACGTCGATGCCTCACTCGACTTCTACGTCAACAAGCTTGGCATGGTCGAAACCCGCCGCAAGGAAGTCGAACAGGGCCGTTTCACGCTAATATTTCTGGCAGCCGGTAAAGATGAGTCCCGCGCCCGTGACGAAAACGCCCCTGAACTCGAACTCACCTACAACTGGGACCCGGAACCCGACTATGTGCCGGGTCGAAACTTCGGGCACCTTGCCTATAAAGTTGACGATATCTACGCCACCTGCCAAAAGCTGATGGACGCCGGTGTCACCATCAACCGCCCGCCGCGCGACGGTCGCATGGCATTTATTAAGTCTCCCGACAACATATCCATCGAACTGCTGCAGGAAGGTGATGCACTGGCTCCGCAGGAACCATGGGCATCAATGGAAAACACCGGCACCTGGTAACAGCAAAAGGTAACTACAATGTCAGACCTTCAGTACTTTCAGTTCCCGTACATGTCAGACAACTATGGCGTGTTAATCCACTCTGATGCCACCGGGGAGACGGCAGCGATTGATGCGGGTGATGCCGGCGCACTGCTCGCCGCGCTAAAACAAAACGGCTGGCAACTCACCGATCTTTTTGTAACGCACCATCATGCCGACCATGTTGAAGGGTTGGAAGAGGTAAAATCAGCCACCGGCTGTGAAGTAACGGGGCCTGCACAACACAGCAATATTGCCGGTCTCGACAACAAAGTATCAGAAGGTGATGTTTTTCAGTTTGCAGGTTGCGATGTGCAGGTGCTGCATACCCCGGGACATACCACCGACATGCTGAACTACTACCTGCCTCAGCAGGGGGTGGTGTTTACCGGCGACACATTGTTTGCGCTGGGTTGTGGCAGACTATTCGAGGGTAACGCCGACATGATGTGGCAAAGCCTTAACAAGCTAATGGCACTGCCAGCGGCAACAAAGGTGTACTGCAGCCACGAATACACCGAAGCCAATGCAAAGTTTGCCGTTACCGTTGATCCGGAGAATACCGCGCTGCAGACGCGATTTGAGGAAATAAAACAACTGCGCAGCGAAGGCAAAGCAACAGTGCCGACCACCATCGCCGAAGAGCTCGCAACCAATCCGTTTTTACGCGCAGACGACAAATCCATTCGCGCGCACCTGGGTATGGCAGACGCCAGCGATGCAAAAGTTTTTGCTGAAATTCGTCAACGCAAAGATAACTTTTAGACGAAGTTCAGCCACTTCAGTTCAAATAGGTGGTTTGTGAGATGGCTCTTTTTTTAAGAGCCATCTATCCCGGCTTTCTTAGCGTCAACCAATTGCTCATGGTAGGCCGCTATCCGTGAATGCGCTGTGCCATCAATGAGTAAAATAACCACCAGCATTGCGATGGTTGTGATCATACTCGCCCGCCACAAGGGGCCATTCATAAATATAATCAGCAGGGCACAGACAGCAATAATGGCAGGCACGGCTTTAAAAACAATAGTCTGATATTCCTTTAAAGTGGCTTCAGCACGTTCGATTTCAGCATCTACAAATGCCGCTGCATCACTCTGGTAAGCATTTTCGAATTTAGTAATTCTGGCCTTGTTGGTAAAAGACAGACCAAGCCCAATAACCAGCAGCGGCATACCTGCAACCGAGGCGGGAATGACGTAGGCTTTTGCCATATCAGTTTTCCCCAAATACCAGAATGCAACGCCGACAAAGATAAACAAAACACCCATCACAACAAAAAAGGAAGTCGAATGAACTTCAGTCTTTGCCCAGTCAGTAGCGGTTTTCAGTATATCCATGCGTAGAACCTTCAGTACTATCTGATTTGTAGTTGCGTGTGAATATTAACTCGTGCAAAACACGATATCTATTCGCGTCACACAGGCCAGATATAGGACGTCGCCCTTTCAGAAACCTCCCACAATCTGGCAATGACTTCACTGTCATGTGCGAACGGTTCAAGCTTACCTTCACCAACCGGTCCGCCAAAATTCATAAAGCCCGTCGGCCCGTAATACGCCCGCTGCTTAAGACCATCTTCAGTGGCACACATAACCTCTGGATAAGCGCCCTTCTCTGCTGACTGGACCAGCGGCGTGAGAACCATCAATGACCACATTGCTCTGGTAAGAAAGCCCGCCTTTTCATCAATAAGCGAAGTATTCGAAGAGCCGGATGACAAACATAAACGCTCACCGGGCTGTTTACTGCTTGTAAGCGGTTCTGTAGCTCATAAGCAAACATCATTTGCGCAAGCTTACTCTGGCTGTACGCATCATTGGCGGTGTAGTCATTGTCCCAGTTTATGTCGTCGAACTTTATCGTCTTCAAGCCCATCTTATGACCTTCACTGGCCACTACCACAATTCGACCTTCACTCTCTTCAATGCGCTTAAACAACATGCCGCACAATACAAAGTGACCGTAGTGATTCACCCCCAACTGGCTCTCGAATCCGTCGACAGTGAACTCCTGACTGGCAATTTGAGCGATAGCTGCATTGCAGATCAGCGCGTCAATTCTGGGCACTTCGTCAACCACCTGTGCGGCTGCCGTACGAACAGACTGCAGTGACGCGAGATCCATAACAATAAATGTCACGTTGGCGTCACTGCCAAACTCCTGATGCAGGGACTCAATAGCCGCCCTCGATTTTTCCGCACTACGATTCAACATCACTACAGTAGCGCCTTTGCTCAGCAACAAACGGGATGCCTGGAAACCCGCCCCGGCATTCGCCCCCGTAATGACATAGGTTTTGCCTGCAAGAGAGCCCAGTCGTTCCGGGGTCCAACCTTTCGGGCCGAATTGGTTTTTGGTGGTCACTGTGTTTCCCTAACGAGTTGATACGGTGAGTTGGTGGCTTGGTTAGCCCACAGCCAGGTCACTCACATGGCTAATGGCATAGGTTGTTATCCAACCAGCCGTAACAATAATTCTCACCTATGCAAATAAACAGGCGAAATACTCTCTAAAACATGCCTATTTATCGCATTCCTGTTGTTCAGATAAATCTGTGGTGATAGCGTGTTGCCATGAGCCAGTCAGAAATCAAAACACTCATCGAAAAACTTGCCGAAAGCGAAGGCATGGTAGAAACCGCAGTACAGGGCGTACAGGTGTTTCGTATTACTGAACAAATTCGCTGCGCCCCTGCGGTTTACGAACCTGCCGTCATCGCCATTGTCTCCGGTACAAAGCAGGCAATACTGGACGGAAACAAATTCACCTACAACAACAGCAAATATCTGTGCTGCAGCATGTCAATGCCGGTTGAGGCTGGAATCCACACAGCCACACCTGACAACCCGTTGTTTGGTGTATATATATCACTGAACACCAACACCATGACCGAGCTTGCGTTTCAGATGGAAAACACCGCCGGCGCAGTCGATAAACCGAAAGCAGGTCTACTGCCGCAGGGTGTGGCACTATCCCGATGGGACAACACTTTCACGGACGCATTGCTACGTTTGTTACAACTGGCAGACAACCCGTCCGATACTTCAGTACTCGGCGCAGGCAGGCTTCGGGAATTTTACTACGCGGTACTTAAAGGCGAGGCCGGTGCGTCGGCACGACGCGCATTCGGCGCAGGCAACGAAATCGCCAGAGCAATCGAATATCTGTCAGCACGGCTGCACGAAACCGTTGTGATTGAAGAGATAGCAGCACACGCCGGAATGAGCCGTGCGGTGTTTCATCGCAAGTTTAAACAGGCCACCACCATGTCCCCTATTCAGTTTGTAAAAGCGATGCGACTGAATACCGCTGCGATGAAAATCGCCAGCGGCATGAGTGTTAATGAAGCGGCGATGCAAGTGGGTTATGTCAGTACTTCTCAATTCAGCCGCGAGTTCAAACGCATGTACGGGCAGTCACCCGGACAATGGAGTCGCTCCAACCCGCTACCATCATCTGTTACTGCCTGAGACTTTTGTTAAAAACAAAGCACAAACACGGCCTTTGACACCGCTCAACCTTCACTAACGAACTATCCGCCTTTACCGGAAAGTATTGCGAATACCGAAGACCCTCATTCAACCCGCCCGTTTTCGCTTTGGTGGTGACTCGGTATAAACATATCCATCCGGTGGTGAAAACCTTACCACAGGAAACACCGGGTACAGCGCATTGGTTTTACGGATGAGTGCCGACATCCAGCGGTCGAGTTTACGGTCGGAGATGGTACTGTCATCAACTCCACTGACATGTTTTAACGACTCACGGCCAACCGGCTGCTCCGGGTAGCGCAGCAACTGCGACAGCATTTCGAATTCAATCCGCGACAACTTCTCCACCCGCCCCTCGGAAGTGGCTGTCGATTCAAATTCATTCAGTACCGGTGTTGGGAATTTTTCAGTCATCAGTAGCGAGCCGGATAATCGGGAAATAAAGTACCACCGCAGCCGCCAGATGAAAACAACTGTGTTTAGTCATGGACGGGTAATTTTCGCGTACTGACAAATGCCCTATACTCCTGCCTGACAATGACTACTTCGCACACTCGATTTCCATTCTGCTCAACCCGGCAAAACACGGAAGACTGCCAGTGAAAAACACCGATTCCGGCCTTGCCAGACTTCGCTCGGCAGCGCGTTTTTCTCGCCAGGGCCTGGCGAGCGCCTACCGGTCTGAAGCTGCTTTCCGGCAGGAGGTCTGGCTGACAGTTGTGCTGGTGCCGCTGGCATTTATTGTCGGCGACACCTGGCTTGAGCGCGCCGCACTGATTAGCGTCACCGTACTGCTACTGGTGGTTGAGCTATTAAACTCGGCTATCGAGAGCGTGGTAGACAGATTTGGTGACGAGTATCACGAATTGTCCGGCCGCGCGAAGGACATGGGTTCAGCTGCAGTGCTGCTGACAATGGTTATTCTGGCTGTTGTCTGGCTGGCGGTGCTGGCAACCTGACAGCGCAGGCATTCAGGTGAAACGGACTTCACTATATTAACGACCGCACTGTTCAGCCGCACCGGCAGATTGCCGAAATCAGTTAGGCAGGAGTACGGGCAATACGTCGTAGCGAGCAATAACAATGAACAATAATCTGGCTATTAGCGCAACTCAGTATGGAACCACTGACACTGCCCAAATGAACGAACGATACGCCATCTACTTTGCACCGGCCGACGACTCGGCTCTGGGGCTTTTCGGCGCGAGCGTACTGCGCAGAAAAGCGGAATCGGCAGACACCTGGCTCAACCCCGACCTGCCATACAATTTCGACAATACCGATTTGTGGCTGCAGTGCATCAAAAAGCCGGCACGCTACGGATTCCACGCCACCATAAAAGCGCCGTTTGAACTCAGCGCTACGCATAGCGCGGAGCAACTGCTCGACGATGTTGAGAAGTTTTGCAAGCAACAGACAAGCATACCCCTGGAAAACCTGGCACCGCGTCGTACGCGGCGCTTCGATGCCT
>CAYZVB010000027.1:0-1164 GCA_964481315.1 uncultured Granulosicoccaceae bacterium | reverse complement strand
GTCCATCACTTTGCCAACCAGTGCGTTGAACACTTCGAACCCTACCGCGGCGCGCTTACCGAAGCTGACCTGAAGCGACGGCATCAGGACTCACTCACCCACGAGCAACAGCAATACCTCGATCAGTTCGGCTACCCGTATGTATTAAACCAGTTCAACTTTCACATGACGCTGTCGGGTACCATGCCGGATGACGACAACGGCTACTTACAGTGGCTTAGCACTATCTACCCAGTGATGGTGACAGAAACACCCGTGCTTGACCGGCTCAGCGTGTTTCACCAGCCCGACCGCAACACCCCGTTTGTTCGTATTGCCGAGTTCCCTTTCAGCTAGCACTCTGCACAACCGCTGCAACCGTCACGGTTTTGTTTCCTATTCGGTAAGCCATTACAAGGCAGGCTGTTAGGGGTAAGATAAGCACTCTGAAATAGCGGAGTGTCGAGTGTTAAAAATTCCACCACCAGTCATCGGTTTACTGGTTGCTTTGGCAATGTGGTTGTTGTCCAGCCACCTGCCTATGTACCGATTTGCAATACCGGGGCAGAACCTTATTGCTGTATTGATTTTGCTTGGCGGACTGAGTATCGATTTCAGTGCGCTGTGGTCATTTAAAAAAGCAAAAACCACAATCAACCCGCTAAAGCCTGAAAATACCAGCAATTTAGTGACCACTGGTATTTACCGCTACAGCCGCAACCCGATGTACCTGGGTATGTTATTTATACTGACCGCTTTTGCTGTATACCTTGGGGCGTTAACACCGTTTCTGTTGTTACCGGTGTTTGTGTTAATTATCTCGACAAACCAGATTATTCCCGAAGAGCGGATACTCCGGAACAAGTTCGGACAGCCATACGAAAATTATCTTGCCAGCGTCAGGCGCTGGCTGTAATCACCGGCTAATTCTCTACCAGCTGACGCCGTTTTCATTCCAGTTGTTGCACCAGTCACCACCCTCGGTGTAGGTGTAAAACAGAATCATTTGCGTGGCCGGGTACCAGTGCTCTTCAGTCACAATGGTTTCACCGTCCAGCACCTCCGACCGCTTGCGTGTGTCCGCCGGGCTGCCGTTGAGTTCAAACTGGTATTCAAACTGCTCAAAACACGGATGCTCGGTTGCGGCACCCAGCTGAGTCACGATCTGGGTCACAATGTCATCTT
>CAYZVB010000026.1:14876-25585 GCA_964481315.1 uncultured Granulosicoccaceae bacterium | reverse complement strand
TCCAGCGTGTACTGCAGCGCGCCGTGTTTCACGTGCAGTCTTCCGGCAAGAAAGAAGTTACCGGCGCCAATGTGCTGGTGGCTATTTTTGGCGAGCAGGACTCGCACACCGTTTACCTGCTAAACAAACAAAATGTCACGCGTCTCGACGTGGTCAACTACATCTCGCACGGTATTTCGAAAATACCTGACGAAGACAAAGGCGAACTGGAAGATCTCGGCAGCGAAGCCGGTATGGAAGAGGGTGAGGCGGAAGCATCACCACTTGATAAGTACGCCACCAACCTGAATCAGCGTGCCAAAGAAGGCAAAATTGATCCGCTGATTGGTCGCGAAAAAGAAATCGAACGTTCGGCACAAATTCTTTGCCGTCGCCGGAAAAACAACCCGCTGCTGGTTGGTGAGGCCGGTGTGGGTAAAACAGCGATTGCTGAAGGCCTGGCGCTTAAGATTGTTGCCGGTGAGATGCCTGAAGTGCTCCTAAACAGCACTATCTACTCACTTGACCTGGGCGCGCTGGTTGCTGGTACCAAGTATCGCGGTGACTTTGAAAAACGCCTCAAAGCAGTGCTTGGGCAGCTGCAGAAAGACGAAGGCGCTATTTTGTTTATCGATGAGATCCACACCATTATTGGTGCAGGGGCGGCATCCGGTGGCGTCATGGATGCTTCCAACCTGATAAAGCCGATGCTTGCTACCGGTGAACTCAAGTGTATTGGTTCTACCACTTACCAGGAGTATCGTGGCATCTTCGAGAAAGATCGCGCACTTTCGCGACGTTTTCAGAAGGTTGATGTCGTCGAGCCTACGGTTTCTGAAACTGTGGAAATTCTCAAGGGGCTGAAAGGCAACTTCGAAACCTTCCACGACGTAAAGTACTCCAGCAACGCACTGAAGGCCGCTGCAGAACTGTCTGACCGCTACGTCAACGACCGCTTCCTGCCGGACAAGGCTATCGATATCATCGATGAAGCCGGTGCCAGCCGTCGTTTGCAGAGCAATCAGAAAAAGACAATCGGTGTTAAAGAGATCGAATCAATCGTTGCAAAGATTGCCCGCATCCCTGAAAAGAGCGTTTCTTCCACCGATATGGAAAAGCTCAAGAACCTGGGCCGCGACTTGAGCATGCTGGTATTTGGTCAGGATCCGGCCATCGAGCAACTGTCTGCGGCAATCAAAATGTCACGCTCGGGCCTTGGCCCTGAAGATCGTCCAATCGGAAGTTTCCTGTTTGCCGGTCCTACCGGTGTGGGTAAAACCGAAGTGACCAAGCAGCTTGCCAAGGTGCTGGGTATCGAGTTTCTGCGCTTTGACATGTCAGAGTACATGGAGCGACACACGGTTTCGCGTCTGATTGGTGCACCTCCGGGTTACGTTGGTTACGATCAGGGTGGTCTTCTCACTGACGCGGTTATCCAGAATCCGCATTGTGTATTGCTGCTCGACGAAATCGAAAAGGCACATCCGGACGTCTTTAACCTGCTGCTGCAGGTCATGGATCACGGCCCGCTTACCGACAACAACGGTCGCAAGGCGGATTTTAGAAACGTTATTCTGGTTATGACTACCAACGCCGGTGCAGAGTCTATCAGTCGTCCGAGCCTGGGCTTCACGACTCAGGATCACACCACTGACGGTATGGAAGCAATTAACAAGTTCTTCACACCGGAGTTCCGCAACCGGATCGACAGCATCATCCAGTTCAGCCCGCTTGATAAGAAGATTATTCTTAACGTCGTTGATAAGTTCCTGTTTGAACTTGAAGCGCAGCTCAACGAGAAGAATGTCAATATCGACGTCACTGAAAGCGCCAAAGGCTGGCTGGCAGACAACGGTTTCGATACCAAGATGGGCGCACGTCCGATGAGTCGTGTGATCCGTGAAAATATCAAGAAGCCGCTGGCCGACGAGATTCTGTTTGGCACGTTGTCGAAGGGTGGCAAAGTCATTGTCGACCTTGACGAATTCGGTGAACTGGCATTCGAGATAGAGAACGCCGAAGAAACCGTCTGAGATTAATTCACGGTCTCAAACAAAAAAGGCACAACCATCCGGTTGTGCCTTTTTGCGTTATATTTTGTATTTTTAAGTGTGTTTTCAGGCGTTTACAGACCGCTAAAACAACACCGGCTATTAGCGGCTGCGGTAGGTAATCCGGCCTTTGCTCAGATCATACGGGGTCATTTCAACGGTGACTTTGTCGCCGGTTAAAATGCGGATGTAGTGCTTGCGCATTTTGCCTGAAATATGTGCCGTCACAACGTGGCCGTTTTCCAGTTCTACGCGGAACATGGTGTTAGGAAGGGTGTCTACGACGGTGCCTTCCATTTCAATTGCTTCTTCTTTTGCCATTCAATCTCTTCTTTGTAAACGAGTGCGGGCCGAACACGGCTCCGCGGATGTAAGTTGGCGCTCAATCCATCAATTTTAAAGGGTTTTGGCGCGAAGTACACAAAATGTTGCAATTTGTTGAAATTGCCGTCTGTGTGGCTTTTATTTGCAACCTGGTAAATCAGCCACATGATGAAGCATCAGATCGCCTACAATACCCGGGCTAACACAGGAGCCGCGTTAATCGATGTACTGCCCGATCAGGCAAAAATACAAGACATCTGATCGCTTCGGCAATCTGATGGAGTTGTACGAAAAAAACTACATGCAACTCCGCTTGTTAATTCCCGGTCTCAGACACGGACCGCTGTCACCCGGACTATCCGAGGTGCAGGGCTGCCTGCCTGTGCATTTAAATGTCACCGAACAAAGCCGGTATACGTCAACTCTGCATTTAACCTACCGGTTTGCTGAGGGCAGTAATAATCGCGACCGGCTTGAACCTGATTTTTCAATACGCGTCTATCACGATGCCCGCACTGCCGAAGTGGTTAGTGGCTTGCTACACGGCGAGCAGCATGTGCAGCGCACCACCAGAAACCTGCAAAACTCATGGCGTTTGAACCGCTTTTTATTCAAGTGGCTGAGCTATTTGCTGCGTCGTGGACACCGCTTTGAATTATCGCAGGAAGGCACCTCGTGGAGTGAAGGTGGTGATAAACCTGCGAAAGTGATGGGCGTCGGCAAATAGCCTAGCGACACTCGCTGTTGTACTTTTCTGAAGCCTCTTTAAGTTTCAGGATAGCCTGGTCCATCTGGGCATCAGTTTTCGCTTTCGAAAAAGCACTTTCCAGCACCAGCTTGTCGCGTTTCATCACCAGGCACTCGTCGGATTCCAGATTCGGTTTCGTGGCAGCAACAGTAAGATCATCTGTGGCCGGTGGCAGATTTGGCTCAGTGCTTATCTCACGCTTCTTTCGAATCGGTTTCAGAGCCGGGTCTTCGGCATACATTACCGGTTTCCATTTCGGCTCGGGTGCTGGCTTTACCGGGGCCGCCTTTGCCGGTGCGGTAAGCGGCACCTGTACGCGTGTCGGGGTGGTGGTGGCAGACTCGCGTTTTGGCTGTACCGGTAACGGATTCAGGTCGGCATCGACAACCACATAGTCAACGCCGGCCTGTGGTGGTTCGGGCGAATAGGTGGGTGTGCCATTTTTGCTTGTCCACTGGTAAAGTGCGACCGGCGGCGCTTTTGCCGGTGCGGTAAGCGGCACCTGTACACGTGTCGGGGGGGCGGTAGCAGACTCGCGTTTTTGCTGTACCGGCAACGGATTCAGGTCGGCATCGACAACTACATAGTCAACGCCGGCCGGTGGTGGTTCGGGCGAATAGGTGGGTGTGCCATCTTTGCCTGTCCACTGGTAAAGTGCGTTGTTTTCCAGCGCGCGCAAAGGCGATGTGATGGCCAATGCGCTGATCGTTATCAGAGTCGAAACAATGATCCGTTTCATAGATAAGAGCCCGTGCACGTGTAAATCGAAGCGCATGAGAAGCAGGGAGCATGCCGTCGGCGGGCGTCCGGGGCGAGCATCTGTGCCTGCCATGGCCAATACTGCCGTGGAAAGTATCAATGACTAATCTGCTGGCGGTGGCAGCGGGCGGTGCGCTGGGTGCGGTGTTACGATATCTGGTTGTTAGTGCCGCATCGGCTCCGGGCTGGTCGTTTCCGTACGGGACACTGATTGTAAACGTTGCCGGCTCGCTGGCGCTTGGTCTACTGGCTGGGTACTGGGTGGCTGCCGGTCAGCCGGTACCGTCAGTCCGATTGTTTTTCCAGACCGGTATGTTGGGCGCTTTCACGACATTTTCAGCGTTTTCGCTCGATACCATGATTTTATGGCAAAACGGGCAGGCGTTGCCGGCATTGGCGAATGCGCTGCTGAATGTTCTGCTGTGTCTGATGGCGGTGGGGTCCGGTCTGGTGATCGGTGCCACGCTACATCGATAGGCCGCACTGCCTGCGACAGTATCCTGCTGATTTTCTGTCGAAGTCGCTCGCTGGCTTGCTATAATTCCCAATCGCACTTTGAAAGAGCAATTCAACTAAATGCTTGATGCAAAATTGTTTCGCGGGGAACTCGATTCTCTTGCGAAAGAACTGGGTCGCCGTGGCTATGAGCTCGATACCGAGGCTGTGGTCGCGCTTGAGGCCCGCCGCAGAGATCTGCAAACCAAAACGCAGGAACTGCAAAACGAGCGCAACACGCGGTCCAAAGAAATCGGCGCGGCCAAAGCCAAAGGCGACGATATCGAACCGTTACTCGCCGAAGTGAATAACATGGGTGAAGATCTGAAGCGCTGCGAGCAGGATCTGGCCGAGATTCAGTCCAATCTGCAGACCATTGGGATGTCGGTGCCTAACCTTCTCGATAAATCAGTACCTGATGGAAAGTCGGAAGACGACAATGTCGAAATTAAAAAGTGGGGCGAGCCAAAATCATTTGATTTTGATGTTCGTGATCATGTTGCGCTGACCGAGTCTGGTGCGCTCGATTTTGAAGCAGGTTCTCTGCTGACCGGATCGCGCTTTACCGTTATGCGCAACGAAGTGGCACGCCTGCATCGTGCGCTGGCGCAGTACATGTTAAACCTGCATACCACGCAGCACGGCTACACTGAAATGAATGTGCCGTACATCGTCAATGCAAACTCACTGACAGGTACCTCGCAGCTGCCGAAGTTTGAAGAAGACCTGTTCTCGCTTGGTGGAGACAGTAACTATTACCTGATTCCCACTTCAGAGGTGCCGCTGACTAATCTGGTACGAGACAAAATTCTCGACAAGGTCGAATTACCCATCAAGCTCACGGCACATACGCCATGCTTTCGCTCTGAAGCAGGTTCTTACGGCAAAGATACCCGTGGCATGATCAGGCAACATCAGTTCGAAAAAGTCGAGCTGGTGCATATAGTACATCCGGAAAAGTCATGGGACGCACTGGAAGAATTGGTCGGACATGCGCAAACGGTGTTGCAGCAACTCGAGCTTCCTTATCGCGTAGTGACGCTGTGCAGTGGAGACACCGGTTTTGCAGCGGCGAAAACCTACGACATTGAAGTTTGGCTGCCCGGACAGGATGCCTACAGAGAAATTTCTTCGTGTAGTAATTGCACCGATTTTCAGGCACGACGGATGAAAGCCCGCTTCCGCAACGACGAAGGTAAGCCCGAACTGGTGCATACCCTGAACGGTTCCGGGCTGGCCGTTGGCAGAACACTGGTTGCGGTGCTTGAGAACTATCAGCAGGAAGACGGCAGTGTGGCCGTACCTGCGGTATTGCAGGACTCGATGCAGACCGACACGATTCTTAAGCCGCAGTAAACAATATCGCAGCGCATTCAGCGACTGCATCTTAACGAGGCAAAACTAAACCCTCCTGTCGCGGAGGGTTAGTACTTAAGCACGGATGTGTAAGGCCGGAGCAGGGCGGTCATATCAGGGCGGTCGTACCAAGGCGGTCATAGGGCAGGGCAGATTGCCGGGCGCTAGTCTGACTTGTGATCTCACCTTGATGCGTGTACCAAATCGCTTACGTACCACGCCACTACCATGCTGCTAACCCCGTCACCTCAATCCGTTTCTCACATCTAATGCCGCGTATCGTACATTAGCAGTCTGTTGAATCTGGCGGGTCGGTACGGTGTGAAGTTAAATCAAACCTCACTGCATCAATGCGGTACCATTCAGTCATCAATCATGGAACGCCGCTTCTACTTGACGTTTACGTTAACGTCAATATACTGAGCGCTCCTGATTCGGTAGCCTGTTGCTCCGGAATGCAGCCCTGAGGATTGGAAATGACCACCGCCAGTATTGCTTTTAACGCATCGGTTAACGATGCAGGCTGTGACACCGGAGCCGGCATTGATGGTTAGTGCTGACACCCTCGATACATTTCCAAAATATCTTCTCAGGAATGCCGAGCAATATGGCAAGCGTGCTGCCATGCGGCACAAATATCTGGGTATATGGCAAACCTGGTCGTGGAGTGAACTGCGCGACGAAATAAGAAACTATTCACTGGGCCTGCATGCATTGGGTGTTAACGCCGGTGATAAAGTGGCGGTCATTGGAAGTAACCGGCCGCGGCTTTACTGGACTTTCGCAGCGGTGCAGTGTCTGGGGGCCGTACCGGTTCCCGTCTACTCCGAATCAGTTGCCGATGAAATGGAGTTTGTTCTCGAGCATGCCGAAGTGCAGTTTGCGGTATGTCAGGATCAGGAACAGGTCGATAAAATTCAGTCACTGGCAGACAAGCTGCCAAAGCTGCGCCAGATTCTCTACGATGAACCAAGAGGCCTGCGTGATTATGATCACACGGCTCTGCATTCTGTTTCTGATGTCATCGCCAATGGCAGCAAGTTGTCACAGGATAATGATCTGCAACAAAGCTGGATGCAAAGCATTAACGCGGGCGTAGGCAGTGATCTTTGCATTATGTTGTACACCTCCGGAACAACCGGTCGGCCGAAAGGCGTTATGTTGTCTTACGACAACGTGTTGCTGTCCGCATTGAATGGCAACACCTTCGACAAGCTCGACCACACAGAGGAAATCATTGCTTATCTGCCACTCGCATGGGTGGGGGATCATGTCTTTTCCTACGGACAACATCTGACTGCCGGCTATTGTGTTTGTTGTCCTGAAAGCGCTGACACCATCGATGTTGATCGACGTGAAATCGCACCAACGTACTTCTTTGCACCACCACGTGTGTTTGAAACATTGCTTACCGAAATTATGGTGCGCATGGAGGACGCCAGTGGATTTAAGAAACGCATGTTCAAATACTTTATGTCTGTGGCTGAGCGCAGTGGCGAAAAAATGCTTAATGGTGAGTCGGTCTCACTGAAGGACAGGCTGCTGTACAAGATAGGTTCGTTGTGTGTCTATGGACCGCTGCGTAATCGACTGGGTATGAGCCGGGTTAAAGTCGGGTATACCGCCGGAGAAGCAATCGGACCTGAGATATTTCGTTTTTACCGGTCGCTTGGTATTAATTTAAAACAACTCTACGGGCAAACCGAAGCCAGTGTATACGTGACTGCCCAGCCGGACGGTGAAATCTTTGCCGATACTGTCGGCAAACCTGCTATTGATGTTGAACTGAAAATTTCTGATGACGGTGAGGTGCTATACCGCTCACCGGGCGTGTTTATGGGGTACTACAAGAACGACGAGGCCACCCGCTCAACCAAAACCGATGACGGCTGGGTGTTAACCGGTGACGCCGGTTATGTTGATGATCGAGGCCATCTGAAAATAATCGATCGCGCTAAAGATGTTGGCAAGCTCAATAATGGCAGTATGTTTCCACCGAAGTATATTGAAAACAAACTGAAGTTCTTTCCGAACATCAAGGAAGCGGTTGCTATTGGTGACAGCCGTGGTTACACAACTGCACTTATAAACATTGATCTGACTTCAGTCGGCAACTGGGCCGAGCGCAATAATATTGCTTATGCCTCGTACCAGGAGCTTGCCGGTCATGCCGAGGTATACAAGATGATTGAAGAGCACGTAGATCAGGTGAACCGCGATCTCAGTGAAGAACCGCAAATGGCCGGTGCACAAATACAACGATTTTTGGTGTTGCACAAAGAACTCGATGCCGACGATGGCGAGCTTACCCGCACGCAGAAGGTTCGCCGGTCTTTTATCGCCGATCGTTACCAGCCGCTGATTGAAGGTCTCTACAACGGTGCAACACAACAAGATATCACGACCGAAGTTGTCTTCGAGGATGGCCGGCGCGGGGAGATTTCTGCCACTGTGCAAATCAGGGATATGCAGGTCTATGATGTCCAAGAACAACGCAAGACTGCCTGACAGGTAATGACGACTTTGAATACACAACGACTCATGAAGCTTGAACATAATGTCATGCGTTTATCGTTTAGTAGTTTGTCCCTGCAGCAGAAAACGCTATGAATAAAGGCGAACAAATCTCAAGCGGAATAAACCCCGGAGAAGAAATTCTCAGTGTGCGCAATATTTCGCTTTCTTTTGGTGGTGTTAAAGCGCTGACCGATATTTCGTTTGATCTATTAAAAGGTGAAGTGCGCGCGATTATCGGGCCGAACGGTGCCGGTAAGTCGTCAATGCTTAATGTGATTAACGGCTTTTATCACCCGCAACAGGGTGAGGTCTGGTATTGCGGCAGCAAGCGAAAGGCACTCAAGCCGCATCAGATTGCCTATCAGGGTATTGCGCGTACCTTTCAGAACATTGCTTTGTTTAAAGGCATGAGCACACTCGATAACATCATGACCGGACGCTTCACCCACATGCGTTCGTCATTGCTAAGTCAGGCGATCTGGCGCGGTAATGCGGAAAAAGAAGAAGTCGAAAACCGCCATAAAGTAGAAGACATTATCGATTTTCTGGAGATTCAGTCGATTCGCAAAACACCGGTAGGTCGCCTGCCTTACGGATTGCAAAAGCGGGTAGAGCTGGGCCGTGCGCTGGCGGCAGAACCGGTGTTGTTATTACTCGACGAACCTATGGCAGGGATGAACATAGAAGAGAAAGAAGACATGTCGCGCTTTATTCTCGATGTTCAGCAGGAGTTCGGAACCACCATCGCTCTTATCGAACACGACATGGGCGTTGTGATGGATATTTCTGATCGTGTGGTGGTTCTCGACTACGGAAAGAAAATCGGCGACGGAACACCAGATGAAGTACGTAATAATCAGGCAGTGATCGATGCCTACCTCGGCGTTCCCCACGAGTAGCAGCCAGAGCGAATCCCATGTCACCAGAATTTCTCTATACGCTTGAAGTAATCGTCAACGGACTGATGGCGGGTGTGATGTACTCGCTGGTAGCGCTTGGCTTTGTACTGATCTTTAAAGCGTCCGGTATTTTTAACTATGCGCAGGGTGTGATGGCGTTGTTCGCCGCGATGACCCTGGTCGGTTTTCAGAACGGTCAAATACCGTTCTCACATCTAATTAATGCGATATTCGGTACGCATATCCATAGCTTCGGCTGGAATATGCCATCGATAGTGGCGATCTTTCTAACCCTGCTGGTAATGATTCTGTTTGCCTATCTGGTAGAACGCTTCGTGTTAAAACACCTGGTTAACCAGGATCCGATTATTCTTTTTATGGCAACCATCGGACTTGCCTACTTCATGGAAGGCTTTGGTGATCTGATGTGGGGCGCTGAAATGAAAGTGCTCGATGTCGGTGTACCGCAGGGCGCTTCACTGTGGCTTGAAGAATACACTGCCGGCTGGGCAGCCGAAGGCAGCAACTACTATGGCATGTACATCGATAAACTCGATCTGGTGGCAACAGTGGTTGCGATCATTCTGGTTATCTCACTCACACTGTTTAGCCAGTACACGCGAACGGGCAGAGCGCTCCGTGCCGTAGCCGATGATCACCAGGCGGCATTGTCGGTTGGGATCAGCCTGCGCAGAATCTGGGTAATCGTCTGGGCGATAGCCGGATTTGTGGCGATGGTTGCCGGCATCATGTGGGGTGCAAAATCCGGCGTGCAGTTTTCTCTGTCACTCATTGCGCTAAAAGCGCTTCCGGTGCTCATTCTTGGTGGGTTCACTTCAATACCCGGTGCGATTATCGGCGGGCTTATTATTGGTGTGGGTGAGAAGTTGTTCGAATACTCCATTGGCCCAATGATTGGCGGCGCCACCGAAAACTGGTTTGCCTACGTGCTGGCGCTGGTATTTCTTGTGTTCAGGCCGCAGGGATTGTTCGGTGAAAAAATTATTGAGCGGGTGTAACGAACATTGAACATCACATTACACGCGTTGAATTTAATCGATACTTCTTTACCGGGTCACTTTATGTGCAACCTTTTAACTGCGCTTTGCCGGAGATAATTCATGTTATATCGTCAGGCAGGTGATTTTAAAAAGAGCTACCGCGAAGATATCCAAACCTTCCCGCTGCGGCAGGACAGATGGGCCTACTACGCGTTGATGTTTGTGGCTTTTTGTATTGTGCCGTTTATTATCAATGATTATTGGGTAAGCGCTGTATTGCTGCCGTTTCTTATTCTGTCGATAGCAGCACTTGGTTTAAATATCCTTACCGGCTTTTGCGGTCAGGTGTCTCTCGGCACCGGCGGCTTTATGGCGGTAGGAGCCTACGCCTGTTACAAACTCATGACTGCATTTCCTGATCTGAACATCATGGTTGTCGTGTTACTGGCAGGACTGGTAACGGCGCTGGTGGGGCTTATCTTTGGTATACCGTCATTGCGGATTAAAGGGTTCTATCTGGCAGTGGCCACACTCGCCGCACAGTTTTTTCTGGTGTGGCTGTTTAACAAGGTGCCCTGGT
>CAYZVB010000026.1:2728-14866 GCA_964481315.1 uncultured Granulosicoccaceae bacterium | reverse complement strand
GCTTCAGGGCAAATCAATGCACCGGCACGCAGCATGTTCGGATTTGACGTGACCGGTGCAGAGGCCGAGGCACCTGTGCGTTATCTGTTTTGTCTGACGCTTGTCGTCTTGTTGGCGTGGATGGCCAGAAATCTAACTCGCGGTCGCATTGGTCGCAGCTGGATGGCTATTCGGGATATGGATATCGCTGCAGAAATCATCGGCGTTAATCCACTTAAAACTAAACTATCTGCATTTGCAATTTCGTCGTTTTACATCGGTGTTGCAGGCGCATTGTTTTTTTCCGTGTACCTCGGTGCTGTTGAGGTGGG
Organism: uncultured Granulosicoccaceae bacterium; assembly: GCA_964481315.1. Lineage (GTDB taxonomy): Bacteria > Pseudomonadota > Gammaproteobacteria > Granulosicoccales > Granulosicoccaceae. Next base: position 14,555 of record CAYZVB010000026.1, on the reverse strand, counting down.
TGAGGTGTTTGGTATTAACCAGTCGTTTCTCGTGTTGTTTATGATCATCATTGGGGGGCTGGGGTCGATTCTTGGCAGTTTTATCGGGGCGGCGTTTCTGGTGCTGGTGCCGGTCCTTTTGAAAAACATTATGGTTGGCGGCCTTGGCTGGCCGACTGATATCGCAGCCCATATAGAAATTATCACTATTGGTGGGCTGATCATGTTCTTTTTGATCGTCGAGCCTCACGGGCTTGCGCAGTTGTGGCGTATCACTAAAGAGAAGCTGCTGTTGTGGCCGTTTCCACATTAAATTGGGGTTGCCGGATGATATTTGCCGGCAATACCGTTAGAGTTGAGACAGGCGTCGGGACCGCCCGGTCGCGACACCATTGATAAAAAGTACAACCAAAAAGTAACCACAAGAGGATATTTAGATGAAAGGCTTATCAATTGCCGGCATCGCGTTGGCAATGACGTTAACTTCCACAGCGGCGATGGCTGAGCTTGTTTTTCCATCGCTCAGCTATCGCACCGGACCCTACGCGGTCAACGGTATTCCCTATGCGGACGGCTACGCAGATTACCTGACTCTGGTTAATGAGCGTGACGGTGGTGTAGGTGGTGTTAAAACCAAACTGATCGAGTGCGAAACAGCTTACAACACCCAAAAAGGTGTTGAATGTTATGAAGCAACTAAAGGCGAAGGCGCACTTGTGTATCAGCCACTTTCAACCGGTATTACCTACCAGCTGATTCCAAAGGCGACAGCTGACGGCGTTGCCGTACACTCAATGGGCTATGGCCGTACTTCCGCCAAAAACGGTAAAGTGTTCAGTCACATCTTTAATTACCCCGTCAACTACTGGGATGGTGCATCGCACGCGATCAACCACATCCTCGACGTTAACGGCGGCGACATCAACGGTAAGAAGATCGCTCTGGTTTATCACAACAGTGCCTACGGTAAAGAGCCAATCCGAACTTTGGAAGAGCTTTCAAAAAAGCATGGCTTTGAACTGACGCTCATTCCTGTTGACCATCCGGGTCAGGAACAAAAGTCGCAGTGGCTGCAGATTCGCCGAACGCGCCCTGACAACGTACTGATGTGGGGCTGGGGTGTAATGAACCAGGTTGCGATTCAGGAAGCCGCCAACATTCGTTATCCAATGGAAAATTTCATCGGTATCTGGTGGTCCGGATCTGAAAACGATGTATTGCCTGCCGGTCCAAAGGCAAATGGCTACAAAGCGCTAACATTCCACGCGGTAGGTAGTGATTTACCTGTGTTTGCAGATATTCAGACGCACGTTGTCGACAAAGGGCTTGCAGCCGGTGCCGGTGATCAGATCGGTACGGTACTCTATAACCGTGGTATGTACGCTGCGATGCTTGCAGTTGAAGCTGCAAAAACCGCTCAGGAAATGCATGGCACAAAAGAGATCACTCCGGCGCAAATGCGTGATGGTATGGAAGCACTGGAAATGAGTGCTGCCAAAATGGAAGAGCTTGGTATGCCTGGCTTCGGTCCTGAGTTCAACGTTACCTGCGACAACCACGGTGGTCCGGGTCTCGGTGCTGTTCAGCAATGGGATGCTGAGAAAGGTGAATGGTCTTTGATTACAGACTTCGCACCATCTGATATGGATGTGATTCAGGGTCTGATCGACGAAGACAGTTCTGCCTTTGCCGAAGAAAACAATATCGAAATGCGTGAGTGCGCATAACGATTATTTAACTTGCCACTCCCGCACGGGCGGGAGTGGTTCGGAGCATCAATGAACAACACCGCCGTCCAGACAGATTCTCACGCCGTACCACAGGCCGCACAGGAAGCGCTGCTTGAGGTAAACAACATTGAAGTGATATACAACCACGTAATTCTGGTTTTAAAAGGTGTCAGTTTATCTGTCCCTAAAGGCGGTATTACCGCGTTGCTTGGAGGCAACGGCGCGGGCAAAACTACCACGCTAAAAGCGATCTCAAACCTGCTGCATTCAGAGCGTGGAGAAGTTACCAAAGGCTCTGTGTTGTATCGTGGTGAAAATGTTGCTGACCTCAGTCCTGAAGCGCTGGTTAAGAAGGGTGTTATTCAGGTAATGGAAGGGCGTCACTGCTTTGAACACCTGACAATCGAAGAAAACCTGTTAACCGGTGCCTACACACGGCGCGACGGAAAAGCAGCAGTCGCACGTGACCTTGAGATGGTTTATACCTATTTCCCGCGGTTGAAGGAACGTCAGAAATCACTGGCCGGATACACCTCTGGTGGTGAGCAGCAGATGTGTGCTATCGGTCGAGCATTACTGGCTAATCCTGAGACTATTCTGCTCGACGAACCTTCGATGGGTCTGGCACCGCAGCTGGTCGAAGAGATCTTTGAAAACGTCAAACGCCTGAATGAACAGGAGGGTGTGTCTTTCCTGCTGGCCGAACAGAACACCAACATTGCGCTGCGTTATGCACACTACGGCTACATTCTTGAGTCGGGCAGAGTGGTGATGGATGGTGATGCGTCAGACCTGCGAAACAATGCTGATGTGAAAGAGTTCTATCTCGGTATGAGTGAAGGCTCCAAGCGCAGTTTCCGCGACGGTAAAAACTACAAGCGTCGAAAGCGCTGGCTCTCCTGACACATTTTATTATGTTGCCGCAGAGTATCCTTCACTAAAGAGCTCACTAAAGGGTTCTTTATTCCTGCAGTCTTTTGTCGCCACCTCGCTTATAATGTGTCGCTGTGACGCAACGGATACTCCAATGAACGGCGACTACTACGACAAACTGGAAACGCGCGACTCAATGACGCGCAGCCTGGCCCTGCAAATGGAGCTTCCAAGGCAAATTTCCCATGCGCAGAGTGCCAGCCCTGCCTATGCAGAGTTGTTGTCCGGGATAGATGCCGGGTCGATTGTTTCAGCGGAAGCGCTGGCGGCATTACCGGTTACACGTAAGTCGGATCTGATTACGCGGCAAAGCAATAACAAACCATTCGGCGGGCTTGCTACCGGTGAATCCGGCGCAATGCGTCGTGTGTATTCGTCCCCCGGTCCGATCTATGAACCGGAAGGCCATGTAGACGACTACTGGCGTATGGCACGTGCGCTGTATGCCGCCGGGTTTCGTCAGGGCGATCTGGTACACAATACTTTCTCTTATCACTTCACACCGGCCGGTTTTATGATGGAGTCCGGCGCGCACGCGATTGGATGCGGTGTGTTTGCCGCCGGTGTTGGCCAGACCGAACTGCAGGTTGCCGCCATCGCCGATCTGCAACCAACAGCGTACGCTGGCACGCCATCTTTCCTGAAAATACTGCTCGAAAAGGCTGCAGAGCTAAAAAGCGATACCAGTAGCCTGCAGCGTGCAATTGTGTCCGGCGAGGCGCTGCCGCCTTCGCTTCGTGACACATTACAGGGCTACGGTATAAGTGTTCGGCAGTGTTATGCCACGGCAGACGTCGGGTTGATAGCCTATGAAACAGACGCTATGGAAGGGTTGGTGATCGATGAGAACATTGTGCTTGAGTTGGTAACACCAGGTACCGGTAATCCGGTTGCTGAAGGTGAAGTGGGTGAGATTGTGATTACCAGCTTCTCACAGTCTTATCCGCTGGTTCGGTTTGGCACCGGTGATTTGAGTAAGCTGCTGCCGGGGGATAGCCCCTGCGGACGCACCAATCTTCGTATAGCAGGCTGGATGGGTCGGGCCGATCAAACCACCAAGGTTAAAGGCATGTTTGTGCATCCCGAGCAGGTAGCAGAGGTGGTAAAGCGACACCCTGAAATTAGTAAGGCACGGCTGGTTGTCGACAGTGTTAACGCCAACGATGTGATGACCTTACACTGCGAAACCACTAACCCGGACACCGACGGGCTGGCCGACAAATTACAACAGACGGTTCGCGACGTGTGCAAGCTCAAAGGCGAAGTTGCACTGGTAGCACCCGACACTCTCGCAAACGACGGCAAGGTAATCGACGATGTCAGAACCTATGAATAGTAACGCCTGTGCATGGCCGGTACCTAAGCTATCAGAACTGCCGGAAGATATTCGACAAAGAATCACGGAAGTCAGTGACAAAGCGGGCTTCATTCCCAATGTATTCGTTGCATTGTCTCGACGTCCCGATGAATTCAGAGCATTCTTTGACTATCACGATGCATTGATGCTTAAAGAAGGCGGCAATCTTTCCAAAGCGGATCGCGAAATGATTGTGGTTGCGACCAGCGCTGCCAACAGTTGCCATTACTGTGTGATTGCGCACGGTGCACTGCTGCGAATCTATTCCAAAAAGCCGCTGCTGGCTGATCAGGTTGCAGTGAACTTCCGACGAGCCGATATCACAGCGCGCGAGATGGCCATACTGGAATATGCCGTTAAAGTGGCAACCGACTCTGCAAGCCTGACCGAAGCCGATAAAGCAGCAGTAAAAAAGCATGGACTTGATGATGAAGATATCTGGGACATCGCTGGCATTACAGCGTTTTTCGGTATGTCGAATCGTTTAGCCAATGCGCTTGAAATGCGCCCTAATGACGAGTTTTATACGATGGCGCGATAGCCCGGTCACTAGCTCAATACACTGTTGCGCGTCATGCCATTACTACCACTGCATACCGTTAACTGACTACCGTTACTATGAATAGCTCAGCGCCTTTATGGCAACCATCTGATCAACAGATCAGTGCGGCGAATATCACCCGCCTAAAAAATACCATCGAAGATCAGTTCAACGTCAGCCTGCCTGATTATCCGGCATTGCATGCCTGGTCGGTTAATAACCTTGAGGCGTTCTGGTCTCTGGTGTGGGATGACTGCGGTGTCATTGCCAGCAGTAGCTATGACAATGTGATAACCAACCCTGAAAAAATGCCGGGCGCGCAATGGTTTCCGGGGGCAAGGCTTAACTACGCCGAAAACCTGTTACGAAAAACAGGTAGTGAAGCGGCAATTGTGTTTCGCAGCGAAGATGCAGTGCGCCGGCAACTGAGTCACGATCAGCTTCGTGCGCAGGTCGCCTGTTGCGCCGGGTACCTGAAGTCTGTGGGGGTAGAGGCGGGTGATCGTGTCGTTGGATTCATGCCAAACATGCCCGAGACAGTCGTGGCGATGCTTGCCACCGCCAGTCTTGGTGCGGTGTGGTCCTCATGTTCACCGGACTTTGGCGTGCAGGGTGTGCTCGATCGTTTTGGACAAATTGAACCCAAAGTGGTTTTTACTTCTGACGGTTATTTCTATAACGGAAGATTTCACCAGTCGAGTGAAAAGGTCAGTCAGTTTGTAAGCCAGTTGCCAAGTGTTCAAAGCACAGTTGTAGTGCCGTTTCGGGAGCCTCTCGAACAAACAGACCTGGGAGTTGACGGTGCAGTTTGTTATGCAGAAATCGTTGACCGTAAAGATCAGGAGCTAAGCTTCACGCAACTGCCGTTTGATCATCCTCTTTATGTTATGTATTCATCCGGCACCACCGGTGTGCCGAAGTGTATTGTTCATACGGCCGGCGGTGCGCTGCTGCAACATCTAAAGGAAATGCGCTACCACTGTAATATTAATGATGGTGACCGGCTGTTTTACTTCACTACCTGTGGCTGGATGATGTGGAACTGGCTGGTCAGCGGCCTGGCATGCGGTGCCACCATTATGTTGTACGACGTATCACCATTTTACCCCGATGTCAATGTGATATTCGACTACGCATCGGAAGAGCAGTTTACTGTTCTGGGTACCTCGGCAAAATATATCGATGCTGTTAACAAAGCAGGGCTCAGACCCGGCCAGTCGCATAATCTATCTGCGCTGCGCAGTATCCTTTCTACCGGTTCACCGCTGTCTCCGGAAGGTTTCGACTTCGTTTATGCGAATATAAAAGATGATATTTGTTTGTCTTCTATTTCCGGTGGTACAGATCTGTTGGGTTGTTTTATCGGTGGCAATCCGACGTTACCGGTAGTGAAAGGGGAGTTGCAATGTGTCATTCTGGGCATGGCAGTTGAGGTCTTTGATGACAACGGCAACGCAGTGCAGGGGCAAAAAGGAGAGCTGGTCTGTACAAAGCCGTTTCCCAGTATGCCAATTGGTTTCTGGGGAGACAGCGACGGTTCCCGTTACCATAGTGCCTACTTCGATCGATTCGATAACGTTTGGTGTCACGGTGATTTTATCGAAATAAAAGCAACCGGTGCTGCCGTTATTTACGGTCGTTCAGACACCGTACTAAATCCAGGTGGTGTCAGAATCGGTACTGCAGAAATTTATCGTCAGGTAGAGCAACTCGACGAAATTCGGGAGAGTCTGGTGATTGGCCAGAACTGGAATTCTGATGTTCGTGTTGTGCTGTTTGTACGCCTGACTGACGGTGTGGTGCTCGATGTAGCACTGCAAACCATGATAAAACAGCAGGTACGTAAGAACTGTACGCCAAGGCATGTACCGGCCAAAATTGTTGCGGTGGAAGATATTCCTCGTACCAAGAGTGGCAAAATTGTCGAGCTTGCGGTACGCAGTATTGTTCACGGAGAATCCGTCAACAACAAAGAAGCGCTCGCTAACCCCGAAGCACTTGCTTTGTACAGTGATTTACCGGAGTTGCAGACAGACTGACCTACGCAGTGCTTTAACGCCTGCTATTGCCAGGCGTGTCGGTGCTAACTATCAAGTTTGAGTGACTTGAGGTTTTCCCACAGTTTTGCAGATTCGATCTTGCCCATCAGTTTTTCCACATGCTTGTGAGAAACGTAGGCCATGTCGTGCAGATTTCTGGGTGATAACTTTTCGTTGATCTTGCCCAGTTGAAATTCGGTGAAAGCGTTTTCGACCGGCATTTCGAGGAATGCGTCCCGCCAGCCCACTCTGTCGTAAAATGAAATAGCGTTTTCAAGTTTTACTACCGCTATACCCTGCAAAGCTGCCGGCAGCCCGATAAAGAACTTGCCTGTCATCACTTCATCTTCTATGGAGACATTTTCTGCAAGCCCGGGTTTAACATTGGTGATTGCGTTAAACATGTCGAGTTTTAACCGCCGCTCCAGAGTCGGATGCGGTGTTCCGACTATTCTCTGGGCAGTTTCTTTAATTGGATCTTCTTGCATTAGTGGGCACTCGGTTATTCGAAACAGCTGCGTCTGTAGTGTACTGGATCAAACAGTGTAGTCACATGACCACACTATTGATCAAGCACACTAGAAAAAATAACTCAGTTCGACTCTTAAAAAATCTTCATCTGCCAGTGTCCGCAGGAATGGATCTTCGCTGGTATTTGAAAATGCTCTCAACTCGGTGGACAGTCTGAACGATTCAAACAAGCGGGTACTGGCTTCCAGTGATAGCGTTGTCGAACTGTGGTCGAGATCGCGAATAATGCCAAATAGGGCATCACTGGAGCGTTCATCGTTGAACGCAAAACGCAGCCCTGCTAACAGGTCATTTTGAAACGGCTGGGTCGATAATTCATTGCGTTCATCCCACAGATACTCAAACACCAGACCTATATCAAGCCGGTCGTTGCAAAGCAAAGAGACCAGTGGGTTTAGCGTTGTTTCTGCGCACCAGTCTTGCGGTAGTAGTTCTTTATCCTGCAGAGGTGAAAGTGCTCCGACCAGTGTGTACTCAATGCCCGAGACTGTCTGTGCATGGTTGTCAAATTCGTCTCCCGTGCGATAGATAATTTCTGCTTTAACGTTCAGATCGCCATAGATACCCAGCGCATCGATACCGGTTTGCTGCATCTGCTGATAGCGCGGGGCAACTTCAGCAGGGCTTATCGGGACAAAAGCAGGGTCGCGCGATGTGCCGGTAAAGTAATGCAGGCCAACGTCCCAGCTGTCAAAACTTCGAGACCAGCGCACCGCGGCGTCTACCTGGCGTGTTGCTTCAGACGATTCAAAACTGGTGGCCGCACGGTTCACAGCAAAACCCGTGGACGGTCTGCCTTCAGCGCCAATGAACGAGCGCTCCCTGAAGTGTGGCAACGCGTAAAACTCAAAATCACCGTAGTCGTTAAACCATTTAAACGTCAGCATTAACTGGCCGAGTTTGTCGGAACCATCGGCGCTTTCGAGCGTGTCGATCTGGTTGATTACATCGACAGGATTTCGTGATTCGGTAACACCCCAGAATACCTGCCCCAGTCCGCCACTGAACTCCCAGGCACTGCCGCTTTCGGTTTGGCCGTCAGTGGTCAGAATAAACTCGCGCATGTCAGCGTGGGTTCTGTCTTCGTTTTTACTGTCGACACGCGCAAACGGCCGTATTGTCAGGCTGACGTTGTCGGCAATCTGCTGGTAGAACTCAACGTCGGCAGACAAAGAGCCACTGGCCTGCCAGTCAGCACCGGGCTGAGCTGCCTCTGAAAAAAAGTAGTCAGTCTGGGCGGAGAAGTTGCCTCGCATGTCGCCTGCGCCAACCGGTGTGCTACAGGCGAGTAACGCCGCCAGTGGCAGGTAGCAGGCCGAAGCGTGTTTGCGTAACGCCGGAGAGGTGTCCAACAAGGTGATTACCTCAGTCGTTTCAGCGCGTTTTTCTCAAAGTCGGCATCGCTTAGACCGGTTTGAAACTGATAGTCCTGAAACTCCAGTACTGTAGATTTACCTGACTGGTGGTTGATCATTTCCATTTTTGCAGGGCGCCAGTGTTTGCCAAGGTACTGATTAAACTCTGATGCTGTGAGTGTTTTTAGCAGCGTGTCTTTGCGGTCGTAAAAGTCAATTTTAAGCGCAACATAGCGCTCTTTTTCAATCCATGCTACCTGCTTGGTGTAACCGCTGTTTTTATCAACCGGGTATCTTTCAATCACAAAAGTGTCCGCACCGGCAAGATTTTCATCCCGCAGGTACACGTAATTATATTTATCAACTTCCTGTGAGCCGATATCTTCAAAGGCAAATTCACTGCCCATAAACGGACCGGATTTATTTTTCGAGGAGATTCGCTTTACGCGCTTAAGCGCCGGCAAATACAGCCACTGTTCGTCCGGCTTGTCCGAGTGTGACCAGGTTAGACTGGCGGTGCCTTTGACATCTGCCGGCTCATCGAAAATTGACAGGCTCTTGTCGCCGTCACCCGTGACTTCCAGCGTTTTAACCCGGACGTTGCGAATGCTTTCTTTTCCGGCACGATTGCGAAGGGTCATTTTCATGTTGGCTGAACTATCGACAAAGCCCTGGTCGCGCTGATCGGCTTCGACAGCAATAGCCAGGCCCTGTTCCTCGGGTGTTGCGGCCAGCGCCAGCGAGCATACTGTCAGCAACGCCAGCAGTGCAGTTTGTTTTTTCATTATGGTAGTCCTCAATTCTCGCGGTATTCTACTGAGTAAAGCCGTGCAATGCCTAATTTGCTGGCGCAAGGGCAGGGTTATTGAGTTTCCCGGAGTCGCGGTCATGGTCCACCAGCATTAGCAGCGGTGGCAGTAGCAGAAAATCAATAAACAGTGCAATACAGATAGTGATGGCGGTTAGCAGTCCCATGTGAGCATTGAGCAGAAAATTCGATTGCGCAATAATCAAAAAACCGGCGGTGAGAATGACCGTGGTAATGAACAGCGCTACTCCCACCGTGTTAAAGGCGTAACGAATGGCGTCTTCAGTATTCATTCCCCTTTCGCGCCTTGCTCTCAGGTATTTACTTAGAAAATGTATGGTGTCATCGACGACAATTCCAAGAGTCATGGCAGCCACAACTGATACGGCCAGCCCTATCTGACCGACAAACAGTGCCCACACGCCGAATGCCACACCGGCCGGCACCAGGTTGGGAATTAGACTTAGAACGCCAAACCTCACAGACCGCAGCGATACCATCAGAATGCCGGAAATCAGTATCAGTGCCAGTGTGGTACCGCCGAGCATGCTCATAATATTGCGCCTGGCAATATGTGAAAACATAATGGTTGGACTGGCGCCGGCGGTAACCAGATCAGGTGTATTTTCAATCATCCACTGTTCAACTTTCTCTTCGAAAGCCATTACCTGGGTTGTTGACAGGGTTTCGAGAGTGGCAGTGAGTCGGGTAGCAGATTTATCTACGTTGATCTGGTTATTCAGATCAAGTCCGTACGGCAGCGACATTTCATACATTAGCAGGTACTGTGCAGCCAGTTCACGCTCTTCCGGAATTCGGTAGTAGCTATCGTCGTCTGCATGCATATTTTTGTTCAGGCGTCGAAACGTCTCTGACAATGCGTTAACGTGTTTTACTTCGGGCTGTTCATCAAGCCACCGTTCGAATTGTTCCAATTGTCTAATGTAGTCGGGTATCGTTAATACCGCTTTCGGTTTTTGAATCGATCGAGTAATCAACGAAGTACATACCGGTAAGTTCACGGCTGATGTGGTCGGTCTCGGTTCGAAACGGAATAGTCTCGTCGAAGTAGTTAACAAAGACGTCGTTGAGCTCGTTTTTTGGAATCATTGCAATCAGTGCAATTACTGCAAGGCCGATGAGTGGTAACAGTATTTTATTTCTGGCAATTACAAAGTTAGCCAATGCATCCATGGCGTTACGTTTGACAGTGCGTTTTTCAACAGCTTTGACCGGTAATACAGCCATTAGTGCCGGAAGAAAAAACACTGCCAGCAGAAAAGCGTAGATCACACCGATGGCGGTAATAGTACCAAGGTCGTGGAATGGCGGTGAGTCGCTGAAGTTCATACTCAGAAACCCGATAGCAGTCGTTAGTGAAGTCAAAAAAATCGGATTGAAATTCACCCGGATACTCTCTTTAACTGCTGTGAGTTTATCTTCTCCGGCGCGCATCTGTTGGAAGAATGTCACCAGATAATGAACACAGTCGGCAACTGCAAGTGTCAGTATTAGTGTAGGGGCAGAGGCGGAGGGTGGTGTTAGTACAATACCCATCCATCCTGCGGTACCCATTGCAGCTGCAATTGACATCACCATAACCAACAGTGATCCAACCGTTCCCCAAATGCTTCGCGTAAAAAACAGGAACCCGAGCAGAATAATGAGAAATGCTGCTGGAATAAGCGTTTTCATATCTTTGAACGAGGCTTCAGGAAAAGTCTTGTTCATTACCACCACACCGGTTTTATACGTTTTGATGTCGGGGTGGGCCTGCTCAATCTGGTTAATGGCGTTGTCGAGATGAGTCATAATCTCAACAGGCTCATTGTCCGGATCAATATTTGGGAGTTCGAAGTTAATGTTTATGCCGGTAACGTGCGCCTTCGGTGACAACAAACGGTTTACCAGTAGCGGCTGCGCCAGTGCGATGTCTTTTAGTTGGTTGAGATCATCGTCTGACAACGCTTCTGCGTCTTCGATCAGGTTTTCGACGATGAGATCGTCTTCTTCAGCATACGTGTACTGAAAATTGGTAATAGAGTCGACGCGGCTCGAGTAGGGAGTCTGCCATGCCAGTTCTGTTAATGCAGCTACTGCCTGCAGTGTATCGGTGGAAAACACATTCTGATCTGCCGGTTCAAGCATGATCAGAACATTGTCGTTTTTGGCGTAGGTGTTTTGCAGATCGTTAAACGCAGCCAGTTGCGGGTTCGATTCACCAAAAAATACCTGATAGTCGTTGGTGAAATTTATAAACCGCACGCCCGAGGCAAGGCTGGCAATAACAACGACTGTCAGCAGGAGATGGCCAGCCATCGGAATTTTACCAGCCAATTGGTATAGGTGCTTAACATAGCCGTTGATCTCGGATTTCAGTCGGTATTCAGGGGGAGGGGAAGAGACTGCAGGAGTGCTCTTCTTATTACCGGCTAGGTTAAGAAGGTATTAATTGGAAGTCAATGAGGGCCAATTGTAACATTGGCCGTGAGGTTGCCGTTCGGGAAGAGTACGGCGTGTAAATTTACATCTTTAGAAGTTAGCGTTCAGGCAG
>CAYZVB010000026.1:0-2718 GCA_964481315.1 uncultured Granulosicoccaceae bacterium | reverse complement strand
CTTTGGATAATGTACTGTTGCGATCGTCAACCCATTTGGTAAACGCATCAGGTTCCAGCGGCCGACTAATCAGATATCCCTGGATTTCATCGCAGCGTTCAGCACGCAGGTAACCGAGTTGTTGTTCTGTTTCGACACCTTCGGCTACTACAGTCAAATCAAGATTATGTGCGAGTGTAATCATTGAAGTTACAATCGCAGCATCACCGGGGTCGGATGTCAGGTCTTTGATGAATGACTGGTCAATTTTGAGTTTATCAACTGGTAATCGTTTCAGATAACTCAGTGAAGAAAAGCCGGTACCGAAATCATCAATTGATACATGCACGCCGAGATCTTTTAGTGCCTGTAGAATCGCAATGCCTTCTTCCACATCCTGCATTAGCAGGCTTTCAGTCAGTTCAATCTCAAGATACGCCGGATTGAGTCCGGTGACTTCCAATGCACTGGTAATTACCTTGGCCATATCGGTCCGCACCAGCTGTATCGCAGAGCAATTCACGGCCATAATAAACGGCGGTATTCCTGCGCTGAGCCATTTCATCATCTGCACACAGGCTGAGCGCAATACCCATTCCCCCAGTGGCACGATAAGTCCGGTTTCTTCTGCAAGCGGAATAAAGTCGGCAGGGCTGACTCTGCCGCGTTGCGGATGGTTCCATCTAACCAGTGCTTCAACACCGGTTAGTGCAGTATCTTTAAGCGCAACCTTTGGCTGGTATTCGAGGTGGAAACCGTCAGTTTCCAGGGCTTTGCGCAAGTCGCGCTCCAGAGAAAATCGTTCAAGTGCCAGGTTGTGAATACTCTGGGAGTAAAACTGGTATCCGTTTCGTCCCTGTTCTTTGGCGTGGTACATCGCAACATCAGCGTGTTTTAACAGCTGATCCACTGACTCCCCGTCTGACGGATACACACTGATTCCAATGGTGGTGGTAACGCGGACCTCTGTCTCTTCAATGGTGAAGCTGTTAGACAGTGCTTTGCATATTCGGTCAGCGGCGACAGCGGCATCTTCTATTCGATCAATCGAGTTCAGCAGTACTACGAATTCATCACCACCGAGGCGGGCGATGGTTTCTTTCATGGTATTGGAAAGGGAGGTATTCCGGTTAACTCCGTCAGTCCATCTCACCGCCTCTTTCAGACGAGTGGAAACGTTTCGCAGCAGGGTATCGCCCGCGTTGTGGCCCAGCGTATCGTTAACCTGCTTGAAATGGTCGAGATCGAGAAACAATAGTGCGAATCGACTATTTGACTGGCGCGACTGTGTTAATGCCAGTGAGATCATGTCGTGGAGTTGCGCACGATTTGGCAGACCCGTAACCAGATCGTAGTATGCCAGTCGATGAATTTGATCTTCGGCTTTGGTGCGTTCGGTAATATCCTGAATGGTGCCGAGCATATTGCCGGCGGACGCACATTCTGCCTCAACATGCATTATGCGTGTGTCTTCTTCCGTATTTGCCGCAGTGCGAAACTCAAGTGTGAACTGGCCTGAATCCGACCTAGCTCGATCCATGGCGTTGGAAACACTGTAGCGATCGTCGATGTGCACGCAGTTTAAAAATGAGTGCAGATGTTTGTTCTGATTGGCGAGATTCAACAGGCGTGTGCATTCACTGGACCAGTTAAAGGTATTGTCTTCGAACACCCATTCCCAGTGGCCAAGTTTCGCAATGCGTTGCGCGTTGTCCAGGCGTACCTGGCTCTCGCGCAGTGCATCTGCCGTTTTCTTTGCACGCATCATGTAGGTAACACGATAGGGCAAAAGAAAGAAGTTAATTGGTTTGGTTACAAAGTCGGTAGCGCCGACTTCATAGGCCTTCTGAATGGAATCGACATCCTCCAGCCCTGTTACCATCAGTATCGGAACGTGTTGGCCGCCTTCACACTGGCGTATTTTTGCGCAACTTTCGAAACCATCCATACGCGGCATTACAACATCCATGATAACAACGTCAGGCTTATGTGCCATAAACTGGTCAATGGCTTCCTGGCCATCTTCAGCTTCAATCACTGAAAAACCGTCTGACGCCAGGGCTTCGGATGCCATTAGCAATCCGGCCATATCATCATCTACAACCAGAACCAGTGGTTTTTCCGAATCTTGTGCGTCCATGTCGGAATGCCTGGTGGTTAGTTGCTCGCTCACGATATACAACCTGGTTAAGCGTATTGCTTAATTTTTTCTGACACCGCTTCGAAACCCTGGGAAATGGTTTCAACGTTTGCATCTGCCAGATCGTCGTTAGCTGCTTTTGACTCCAGCTTGTTACACAGATCTGCAAGTGTCGTTGCTCCCAGATACGCACTACTGGATTTAAGCGTATGTGCTGCCATCTTTACCTTGGCTGCATCATTGGCCGCAATTCCGGTTTCGATATCTTCAATGAGAGAAGGGGTTTTCTCCAGATACATACCGACAATCTTGCCAAGAATGTCCGGCTTACCCGGTCTTTGCAGTGCTTTGATAGCATCTAGTGCATTTTCATCGAAATCAAAGTTCATGGCTAAAACTCCCTCCATATTGCTGTTTAATGTTTCGCCGTTAGAAAGGCCGCCCGAGGTTTTCTGCAGCCATTTGTCTATAGTGTTTTTTAGGTTTTCCTGATCTACAGGTTTTGAAAGGTAGTCGTCCATTCCCGATTCTAGGCACAGTTCCCGGTCTCCGGCCATTGCGTTTGCGGTTAGTGCAATGACTGGAATCGATCGTTGTGG